>JBGSXH010000485.1:0-13730 GCA_041751515.1 Cyclobacteriaceae bacterium
AAATACATCGTTCTTTCGTAGCCCAACACCAGGGTGTCAACTCTAATTGCGCCTCCGGCACGCAAAGGTGGCCTACGGAAAACCAGTGCAGTCTGGTCTTCATGCGGATTCAATGGCAGGGCAAGTACTTGTGCCGTTGTATCACTGACAAAGGTAAGAGCAACATCATTAGATGCTGTTAATTCGGGTATGGTCAAACTGACGAGCCGAATGCCATTTGCCAGCTGCGCCGGATCTTCACCACGATATGCTAATTCAAGCAAAAATATATTCGTATCGTCCGTTCTGCAATCTGGTTCTGGCGTGCAGCTGTTAAGCATGAATGTCAATGCGATTACCATTACAGATGCAAATAGGGAGTAGAAACAGGTATTTTTTTTCATCATTCCAATAGTAAAGGTATCTTAAATATGGTATACGGAACAAGTATATTCTGTAAAAAGCCTGGAGGAAACTATTCGGCTTAAAAATACCTTAATGGGTATATCGTCATAATTTTGTACTTTTGTAGCAAAACGCATAAAGCAGATACATATTGAAAACAAAGGCATTAAAGAAAGATAAAGTAAACATCGTTACACTGGGCTGTTCCAAAAACCTGGTAGATTCAGAGGTGATGCTTACACAATTGAGGGGAAACGGCATTGCAGCAGACCATGAAGCTATAAAGGATGATGCCAATATTGTCATTATCAACACCTGCGGGTTCATCGATAACGCGAAGCAAGAGTCTATCGACACCATTCTGCGCTATGCAGATGCCAAAGAGCAGGGACTTGTGGAAAAGGTGTATGTCACGGGTTGCTTATCTCAGCGCTACAAGGACGATCTTGAAAAAGAAATCCCCTCGGTAGACGCCTATTTCGGTACGATGGAGCTGCCACTTCTGCTCCGTAGATTCAATGCAGATTATAAGCATGAACTTGTTGGTGAACGCATTACCACTACGGCCAGGCACTCTGCATACGTAAAAATTGCTGAAGGTTGCGACCGCCCCTGTTCATTCTGCGCGATTCCTATCATGCGTGGAAAACACGTATCAAAGACCATAGAAAACCTGGTGCTGGAGGCGAAGAACCTTGCTAAAAATGGCACTAAGGAATTATTACTCATAGCCCAGGACAGCACCTATTACGGTTTAGATTTGTACAAAAAACGAAGACTGGCCGATTTACTGCGCCATTTATCGGATGTGGAAGGGATTGAGTGGATTCGTCTGCATTATGCTTTTCCTACAGGCTTTCCACTGGACGTTCTGGATGTTATGGCAGAGCGCAGCAACATCTGTAACTATCTCGATATGCCATTGCAACATGGTTCCACCCGTATGTTAAAGCTTATGCGACGCGGCACCACGGCAGAAAAACAGCAAGGTTTAATTGATACAATTCGCGACAAAATTCCTGACATTGCACTGCGCACGACACTTATTGCAGGACATGCCGGAGAAACTGAGGAGGATTTTCAGCAAATGCTTGACTTTGTGACTCATAACAGATTTGAGCGCCTGGGCATATTCCCTTATTCGCACGAGGAAAATACCCATGCATATTCTTTCGAAGACAATGTTCCGGAAGAAGTGAAACAAGCCCGCGCCAATACCGTAATGGAAGAACAGGAAAAGATATCCTACGAGCTCAATCAAGAAAAAATCGGAAAAACCTTCAAGGTATTGATTGATAGAAAAGAAGGAGGCAGCTATATCGGCCGCACGGAATTTGACTCACCGGAAGTAGATAACGAAGTAATTATTAATGCCGAAAAAAGCTACTTAAGGGTAGGTGACTTCGTAAATGTAAAAATAAACGATGCAACAGAATTCGATTTGTACGGAGAAACCATCAACTAATAACATGCACAAGTCAACATTACCTTTGGGAGAGACAGGAAACTTCTCTCCTATTTTTTTGGATTACCTGCAAGGAAAGGTTGAATTAGACGCTTTCTATCAATTTAAGCCGGTTTTATCCGATTTTGATCAGGCGATTGCGCAGAGAACTTTCTCAGATGAAAAAAGGCAAACATTGGAGCAGGTTTGGCAGCAGCAGTATGCAGGGCTGGATACCAGCGGCAAAACCGGCGTCAACATTGAGCGCATTACCGAAAAGCATGTCTACACCGTCACCACTGGTCACCAGCTCAACTTATTTGGGGGGCCATTGTATTTCATTTACAAGCTAATAACTGTTATTAGACTTGCTGAACAACTTAATGAGAAGCATCCGGATAAGCATTTTATTCCTGTTTACTGGATGGCAACGGAAGACCACGATTTTGCAGAAATCAACCATTTTCGGCTATTTGGCAAAAAAGTAAGCTGGGAACGGGAAGCTGAAGGCGCTGTAGGCAGGATGAGCCTTGATGGTATGCAACAAGTCTTTGATGACTTGCCAGAAGCCATTACGCTGATGGAAGCTGCCTATTTGCAAAGCAGTAACCTGGCAGAAGCCACCCGAAAAATGGTGCATAGCCTTTTTAGCAATTATGGTTTACTAACGCTGGATTCCGACGAACCTGCACTCAAAACGCACTTCAAGGAAATTATTAAAGCCGATGTAGTTAAGAATGAAGCCAATGAGCTGGTAGAAGCCCAGTCTGGAAAATTGGAGTCATTAGGTTATAAAACGCAGATTTACCCGCGCGCCATTAATTTCTTTTATCTCACTGATAAAAAGAGACAACGCCTTGTAAAAGATGGCGATCGCTACAGCACCTTTGAGCAGGATAAAAGCTGGTCTGAATCAGAAATAATTACGAATATAACAGCGCATCCTGAGCAGTTCTCTCCCAATGTGGTGATGCGACCGGTTTATCAGGAGTGTATTTTGCCCAACCTTGCATATATCGGAGGGCCGGCAGAGGTGGCCTACTGGCTACAGTTAAAACCTGTTTTCGATCATTTCAATGTGTTTTTTCCCATGCTTTTGCCAAGAAATTTTGCACTGGTGGTGGCAAAAACGCATCAGCGAAAGCTTGAAAAGTTAGGTCTTGCTGCTATCGCGCTGTTTCAGGATTTTCACCTCATCAAGGCCGAATACATTGCCAAACATAGCGAACAGGAATTTACACTCGAAGATGAACAAAAAGACCTACAGACGTTCTTTGACGCCATCAAAACAAAGGCAGCACTTGTGGATAAAAGCCTGACCGGCTTTATAGGTGCTGAAGAGAAGAAAGCGATTAAAAGCCTGCAAAACATCGAAAAACGCCTTAAAAAAGCGGAAGAACAAAAGCAGGATGTAGCCCTCCGACAAATTGAAGGCTTACAGGAGAAGCTTTTCCCGGGCGGAAGCCTGCAGGAAAGAACAGACAATTTCCTCAACTTTTATATCAATGATCATAGCTTTATTCAAAAGCTTTATGAAGGCATGGATCCTCTGAATTTTCAGTTTTACATTTTTCAGGAAAATGAATAAAGTGGCCTTGCGTAATGCTTTTCTGGCAAAAAGAAAGGCATTAACCCTAGAGCAAATTGATGCAAGCAGCAGTGCTGTTCACAGAATATTTTTCGACAATTTCAATCTTGAAAAGGCAGCATATCTGCATACCTTCCTGCCTATCAAAAAGCAGAAAGAACTCAATATTTGGCCCATTATTCAAACTCTTTGGAATGAATATTCACACATTAAACTGGCAACATCTGTAAGTAATTTCAGCGATAGTGCTATGGAAACGTACGCGCTGGAAGCAAGTACAATTATTAAGGAAAATGCTTACGGTATCCCTGAACCAGTAAATAGCCATAAGATTGAAGAGCGGCTGTTGGATATTATCCTGGTACCACTACTGGTGGCTGATACTACTGGGCATCGCGTAGGTTATGGGAAAGGGTTTTACGACCGGTTTTTAACCCTCTGCAGACCAGAAGCCATCAGCATAGGGCTCAGCCCCTTTCCGCTGGTGGATAAAATTGCGGATGTCTCTTCATATGACCAGCAGCTGGACTTCTGTGTGACACCCGTTGCTGTTCATGCATTCTAGTTGTTCTTCAGCAGTTTTTCTCTAATAGTACCACTATTACTTTTAATTTCCAGTATATAGGTTCCCTGAGCATGCTGGCTTAAATCTATCGTCCGTTCCTGATTTCTCAGAAAACCACGGTCTGAAGACTCACTGACTTTACGACCATTTCTATCGATAATCGTCATCGTGTAATCGCCAGTAATAGCCTCTTTTAAACGAATATTATAGCGACCATCAGGTGCTGGATTAGGATATACCAGTATCGCATCCTCCACAACAATAACTTCCTCTATGCTGGTTGTGGTACATCTCCACGGCTTAATCAGCACCCGGTTGCTTTCGGTAATAATTCCGGTGTTTTGTTCATTAATTAACACATGATATTCCGAGCCTTCATCATTCACTTCTACAAAAAAGTTCTGCTCTCCCTGCATGACTTCTCCATTCCTAAACCATTGAAATCTGGGAGCATAAACGCCGGCATCATAAGTTCTGGGAGCCATCAGCGTAATGTTCGCACCTTCACAGCGCTCGTCGTCCATGAGAATTTTCGGTTTGTGCTCTACAGCAATCCTGGCATCAAAGACACCATTGCCATGTGTTGCTGCTACCAGGTGTCCGTCACTGGTATTTACTTTAACCATATCTACCACAACATTCCCAACGCTGTTGATGCCTTCCTGCTGCCATTCCGTATTATTCCCATTTAGTGCTTGTGTACTGAATAATCCAACGCTGGTACCTACATAGTAAATAGGAGCATTTCCATTAGGTATGATAGTGAGCCAGTTGACCGCAGGGCCATTGCCAGAGCCATCAGCATTTTCTTCCAGATTACCGCTCACTGCTGACCAGGATTGTCCGCCATTAGTGGTTTCATAAATGCTCTGTACATTATAATTAGAGAATACGGCAAACACATGGTTTGCATTTTCAGGATCAACAGTAAGACAGTTGATATAGCCGCCAGCCATAGGAAAATTATTACCGGTAATATTAATTGCTGTACTAGGCTCCTGCGTATCCGCTACGCGGAAAATTGCCGGAGCACCGTTATTTGGATTGTAGGTGGCGATGTAAAGCACATCCCGTGGCTCCACAGAGGCCGCCAGGGCTGTAGTAAAACCACGACCTCTTAATTCATTTTCAGCAAGTACCATATAGTCGTCTTCTGAAGTATGCTGTCTTACATCATTACTATAGTAAACTTTATCCCTTGCGCCAACATATAGGATATGCGGATTGACAGGGTCTACTTCAAAAGGGTTAACGAAAAGATAGTTTTCTGAAGCGTTATTATCAGTTCCTGTTCCCGGAGGAGCAAGAAACGATAGATCTGCTACTTCTTCGCTGAGGTCATACCTGAAAATGTTGGCAAACTGTGAGGAGGCAAAAATGGAGTTATAGGAGAAATCACAGAATGCACCATCGCCACCTCCAATATTTTGCCAATCGCCTCCAGGATCACCACTGAAGGTGATGTATGTAGAATTGTCCTGCATTCCTCCTAAAGTCAAAGGGTTTGCGCCATCAAATTCATCAATGGCCAAAGTGTAAAATTGGCTGGTGATATATCCATTATTAAGCGAGCCCCATGCTACCATATATTCATCAACTTCGACATCTTCTCCTTCTCTTTCTTCAGTAACGGTTGTAATGTCGGTTTCAAGATTATTATCAGTGAAGCGAATACCTCCGTCGTTGCCCATCAGCATTCTGTCAGGGTCTTCATAAAAGACAATAGCATGCTGGTCTACATAATGCCCCGTAGTTATCAAAACCCTGTTATCTCCAGCAATGCGAGAGTAACCACCAATATGTTCTGTACTGTCTGTAGACCTGAAACCGTCAGTGGAGCGGTACAGGTTGGTGCCACCCAGAAAGACAATATCCTCATTTGCCGGGTGTGGTGCAATGACCATGTTGTAGGAACCCTGGGAGTTATAGTTAAGAATATCTTCAGGAGCATCCAGTGGAATGTTCTCGCTTAAATCTTCCCAATCTCCTTCCGAAGCGTCGTAGCGAAAAAGTGCGTATTCATCAGCACCGCCGACATTGGTGCGAATAAAATATACAATATTTTCATTGCTCGGAGCTATCCCAATTACAGTACGTCGATATTCTCTGGTGTTTTCAGTGGTAGTCGGGGTAATCTGCGTCCAGTTTACACCATCTTCACTGCTGTAAATTCCCACTTCTTTACTGTTGTTATTGCCTTCTCCTGTATTTGAAATGGTCGCGTATAATGTTCCTGTTGAAGTAACAGCAATGTCTGTCCAGGTACCCTCAAGGTTATTAGCACCTAGCACAATATCGTAGGTGGCAAAATCATCTGTGGTACGCACTATTCCCTGAGCAACAGCGGCATACACTTCTGTAACATCATTAGTCATGCTGGTATTGATGACCATGTTATTAATGTAGGAAAACAACTCCAGTTCGGTATTAGTGCCGGTGCTGGTAGCTTCAATGACTTCCCATGAATTGCCGCCATCGGTAGATTTAAAGATGCCATCTCCACGATAGGGAGAACCGGTTTTACTGGCAGAATTTCCAGGAATAATTTCGCCGGTTCCATAATACCATATATTTTTATTCCCTTCCCTTGTGTCCTGCACGATACTGGACACTGAAGGGAGCTGATCGTCACGAGTTGTACGTTCCCATGAACTGCCAGCGTCGGTACTAATCCACATGCCGCCGGAAACTCCGCCTGCGAGAATAGTTCGTTCTGTAGGATCTGAGCGATCCAGTGCAAGCGCTCTTGTGCGCCCTCCAACATTGACGGGGCCAATCTTTTGAAATGTAGCTGTCTGTGACGTTCTCATTTGACCGTCTGCTCCCCGCAGTTGAAGTTCCCGTCGTGCTGGTAGTCTTTCGGCAAAACGGAGTTCTTTTTCCCTCATATTATCAGGAATGGCCCTGGTGGCCGGGTCCTGCTGTCTTAGTATTTCGAAATTATACCTGGCATTGGGGTCCTCTTTTGTACCAATGCTGGCTTTTATGTCTTTCCTTATCTTCTTTACGATATGCGTAGGAATGCTTTTAGGCTGAAGTGATGCTATACCATTGACTTCAAGAGCATCATTATTCCAGATTGTATAAATGCCTAAAACCGCCAGTATACCTACCAAAGCACCCAGCACAAATAATTTTCTTTCTTTCATCTATGTTATTTTTATGCAAACATATAGCATACCAGTATATACGGTCTGCTTCCTATTATATTAGGCATGATAAATATGCTGCATACATGCGTTAAAAACAGCACAGACTACATTCACCTAAGCTTAATCTTTTCTTACTAACTGAACCAAACTCGCCCTTTGAAAATCTTCCGTTTCCCGCTTTTCCATGGTACTGATGATGTCTAGTGTGATGTCATCACCTGGCTCAAAATTCTGTTCTCTATCATTTGCTGTAACTATCAAAATTTCATCCTGCCGAGGACGATAGGTGCTAAAATTTGGACCGAATGCTACCACTTCATTTATTTGGAACTTGAATACATAGCTCTCCTCTTCTCTGCTTTCTTCAGCTACTACGGAAAGCACTGTTCCCTGAATACGACAAACCCCCTTCCCTATTTCCATCCTTTCGACGTCATTGGTATTGGCTTCCTGCATGTCTTCATCAACTTCATTAATTCCAAAGGTATTATTGACAGCGCCGGTTTTATTGCTTTTGCAGGCTAACATGGTTATACCTACGAAAATTATGGCCAAAAAATATGTTTTTCTCATCGTTTTACTTTATTAAAAAATATTCATTATTACTATTCTAATGCTTTACGGCTCTTGCTGACAGGTATTTATACCCTTACCGCTCTTATCATCTCCATTTTCCCCGGCGGACCTTGTAGCGTTTCTACTACAAAGCCTGCCGCTTTTAAATCTCTTTTTACCTGGCCTTTTGCGCAATAAGTTACAAGAATTCCCTGACTTCTCAAGGACATGGCCAGTTTTTGAAAGATATCCGGAGACCACATTTCAGCTTGCTTGTTCGGTGCAAAAGCATCGTAAAAGACACAATCATACACCTTCGCTGGCTTAAAGTCCTGAATGCCTTGCTGATACTTCCTTAACTGCAGGTGTTTTGTCAGCACCTCACTGCTATTCCACCCCTGTTGATGCATTGCCGGCAAAATCTTTTGATTGTCGATGCCCAGGATTGAGCTGTAGTTGAGCTGCTGCCAGATTTCCGACGCCAGCGGGAACGGCTCCAGGGTATCCATCTCTATCACTATATCATTTTCTTCAGCCCATTTTGCAGCCAAAAGCACATTGAGCCCGGTTCCAAAGCCTACTTCTAAAACCTGCAAGCTGCCTGCATTTGTGGTTTTCAGATGCGCCAGCCCCATATTGATATAGACATATTGAGACTCCTGTAAAGCACCATGAAAAGAATGATATGTTTCATTTAAATCTGGCAAATACAATGAAGAGGAGCCATCGTCCGTAGTGATTATGCGGATCTCTGTCATAAAAATGCCTTATCAGGATCTTTCTCCGGTGTTGCTTTCACCTTGTAAATCAATACAGTGGCATAAGCCGCAACACCCTCCTGTTTTCCTACAAAACCCAGCTTTTCAGTCGTCGTAGCTTTGATGGAAATATCATCTTGCTGCACCTTCATGACTGCTGCCAGACAAGCCTTCATCTCATCGACATGCGGGTTTACTTTGGGTTGTTCCAGGCAAACGGTAGCATCGATATTGCCCACTTCGTATTTTTTATCTCGCAGTAGTTGCATCACTTCCTTCAGAAGAATTTTGCTATCAATCCCTTTGTATTTTGGATCGGTATCCGAAAAATGATAGCCAATATCTCTGAGATTGGCAGCGCCAAGCAGCGCATCGCAAATGACGTGAATGAGTACATCTGCATCAGAATGCCCTAAAGCGCCGTGTGTATGTGGTAGTTTTATGCCACCAAGCCAAAATGGTAGGCCTTCCTTTAATTGATGGACATCGTAGCCAAAGCCTACTCGAATGTTCATAAGATCGATTTATAATAAAGTGTAGATGTATTATTTTCAGACAGCATCGTTTGCGCCATTTGGTAGATATCATCCGCCTGTACAGCATTAATCATATCAGCTTCCTGATTGATAAGTTCAGGATTGCCAAGCAGAGTGGCGAAAGCCAGGTTCATGGTTCTGCTGAGCAAGTCCACTTCCGAGAAAGCAAGGGTCGCCTCCGCCTGGTTTTTCACCTTTGCCAGCTCTTCTTTTTGAATCATCTCCTGCTGTAACCTTGCCACTTCCGTCATCAGGGCAGTATCGGCCTCTTGCAGGCTGACACCTTCATTAAGTTTTCCTTGAATGACCATCAAGCCGGGATCGACAGAGCCGGTGACATAGGCGTTGATATCATTAAAAATCTCATCTTCCTGCACCATCTTTTTATACAATCGGGAAGACTTCCCTCTGCCCAATATATCGCTGATTAGGTCTGCCGTATGATACCCCTCCTCAAGCCTGCCGGGCATGTGGAAAGTCTTATACAGCGCATCGACCGGCACATTGCTTTCTATTGTCAGCTTTCCAGGAGACTGTTGCAGTTGTTCTCTGGGCAAATCACGCTCGTAACGTACTCCAGCGGGTATTTCTCCAAACCATTTTTCCGTCATCGCCAATACGGCTTCGGGCTCAACATTCCCGGCAACACAAACCACTGCATTGTTGGGCGTGTAGTGTTTAGCAAAAAATGCTTTTACATCATTAAGGCTGGCTTCTTCGATATGCTTTATTTCTTTCCCGATCGTCGCCCATCGATATGGGTGGATCTGATACGCCAAGGGTCTCAGGTGCAACCAGACATCTCCGTAAGGCTGATTCAGATACCGCTGCTTAAATTCTTCAATAACGACTTTACGCTGTACATCCAGCACTTTTTCACTAAAGTCCAGGCTTAACATTCTGTCAGATTCCAGCCAGAAACCAGTTTCAAGGTTCTCTGCTGGTAAGGTGATATAATAGTTGGTAATGTCCGGACTGGTAAAGGCATTATTTTCCCCTCCTACTTTCTGTAAGGGTGCGTCGTAAGAAGGAATATGCTTGCTTCCGCCAAACATCAGGTGTTCGAATAAATGTGCGAAGCCCGTTCTCTCCGGATCTTCGTCTCGGGAGCCGACATCATATAGCACGTTCAATGTAGCCAAAGGCGTGCTTTTATCCGGATGCACTACTAATCTTAAGCCATTAGATAATGTAAAAAACTTATAATCAATCATATTTTTTTCTGGGGCTAAAGACAAATTTAGGAATCTATGCTGCATTTTGCAGATTATCCCATTACTTTAATTTCTAATTTCCTGAAATGGTCTGGAAGATTGAAAAAAAATTGAATACATTGACCTTATGACACCTTCTTCAACATCCGACACTACGCAGCAAAGCAAGCCTAAAGGCATGAAGTTCATTGCCGATAATTTTGATAAAGACACTCTTATCGCCTTGTATGATGCCCTCATTCGGCCAAGGATGATTGAAGACAAGATGCTGATTTTACTTCGTCAGGGAAAAATTACCAAATGGTTTTCCGGTATTGGCCAGGAAGCCATTTCGGTGGGTGCCACCATGGCCTTGCAGGCCGATGAATATATTCTGCCCATGCACCGCAATCTTGGGGTTTTTACTAGCCGTAAAATGCCTCTTAGTCGGTTATTTGCACAGTTTCAAGGCAAATTGTCCGGTTTTTCTAAAGGCCGTGAACGTTCTTTCCACTTTGGCTCCAACGAGCATCATATTGTCGGAATGATTTCCCACCTTGGCCCCCAGCTCGGCATCGCCGATGGCATTGCGCTCGCAGCCAAACTAAAAAAAGAGGCAAAGGTCACGCTGGTTTTCAGCGGCGATGGCGGCAGTAGCGAAGGAGATTTTCATGAAGCACTGAATGTGGCTGCTGTTTGGGATCTTCCGGTTATTTTTGTCATAGAAAATAACGGCTATGGCCTTTCTACCCCCAGTCATGAGCAGTTTCGATGCAAAAGTTTCGTCGACAAAGGCATAGGCTATGGTATGGACGCCATTCGGATTGACGGCAATAATGTGCTGGAAGTTTACGATACCATCCGACATCAGGCAGCGCATATCAGAGAAAATCCTAAGCCTGTCCTCATTGAAGCCATGACCTTCAGAATGCGCGGGCATGAAGAGGCTTCCGGGACAAAATATGTGCCCCAGGCACTGTTTGACCTGTGGCAGGCAAAAGATCCTGTTGATAACTACGAGCGCTTTTTGTTGGAAGAGGGTATAGTGGATGCTGTTAAAATTAGGGATATCCGTGCAGCAATCAAGCAGGAAATAGAAGAGGGCTTAGCCAACGCCTATGCCGAACCCACTGTATCAGCAAGTACATCACAGGAAACTAGTGACATGTATGCCCCTTATGACGACAGGCCCGTCACGCCTGACAGCAAGAAAAGGTCGGAACGAAGATTCGTTGATGCCATTTCGGACAGTCTTCGCCAAAGCATGGAGAGGTTCCCTGAATTAGTACTTATGGGACAGGACATTGCTGACTATGGTGGTGTGTTTAAAATTACTGAAGGATTTGTTGATAAGTTTGGTAAAGAACGGGTCAGGAATACACCGCTTTGCGAATCTGCCATCATCGGCGCAGCCCTTGGTTTATCCATCAAAGGGCATAAGGCCATGGTGGAAATGCAGTTTGCGGACTTTGTCACCTGTGGCTTTAATCAGATTGTCAACAACCTGGCAAAATCGCATTACCGCTGGGGACAAAAGGCCGACGTTGTGGTACGCATGCCCACCGGAGCGGGTGTTGGTGCCGGGCCTTTTCATTCTCAGTCAAATGAAGCCTGGTTTTTTCATACTCCCGGGTTGAAGATTGTTTATCCCTCCAACCCCTATGATGCCAAAGGTTTGCTTAATGCAGCCATTCAGGATCCCAACCCTTATTTGTACTTTGAGCACAAGGCTTTATACCGAAAACTGACGGCCGATATTCCGGACGAGTACTATACCATTCCCATTGGCAAGGCTAATTTGGTAACCGAGGGTGAGGATTTAACCATTGTCACCTATGGTATGGGTGTGCATTGGGCAAAAACCATCATGGAAGAGCACCCTGACTATCATGCAGACATTATCGACCTCCGCACTTTACTGCCATGGGACAAGGAGGCTGTCGAAGCTTCCGTCAAAAAAACTGGCAAGCTTTTCATCTTACATGAAGACTGCCTGACGGGTGGCATTGGCGGAGAGATTGCAGCGCATGTAGCAGAGCATTGTTTTGAAGACCTGGACGCCCCGGTTTTAAGAGAAGGCAGTCTGGACACCGCTGTTCCTTTTGCCCAGAGCCTGGAAAACAATTTTCTGCCTTTACAGCGGGCTAAAGAAAAGATTGCACATCTGATATATTATTGACAAGTCAAGGCTTATGCTCAAACAGTCGCATGGGCAGGGTAGAGAATAAAGCCGAAAAACTTACATTTCCGGTTACCCGCCACTGTGGGACTGTATTCAAGCATACAGTTAACTGCTTCAGATTCTTGCGCTTTAGATTAATTATTGTACTCTTCTTCGTCATTGCCCTAGTGGGGCATTCGGAATCTACATTTGCCCAAAAAAAGCAGCAGAAGGCCGGTATGTGGTTTAAAAAGAAAAAAGAAAAGAAAGCTCCCGCATACCAGGCAGATAGAAGCACCCGAAAGATCAAATCCCTGAAAATACTCCAGCCTACCTCACGTAAAGCAAAAGTACCCAAAGAAAAACCTGTCAAAACGCGTTCAAGGTCTCAAAAATCAAACAAAATTGCGGATAGTTTTGAAAAGCCACTGTCCAGGTCTTACAACAAAACAGGCGTGCCTGATAAAAGCATTACTCCTCGCTCCCGCCCATTCAGGGAAGACAAAGTAGAGGACAAAACCATTTGGCAGATTTCTAAAAGCGGACCGAAGGAGATGGAAAATCCTTCAGAGAAATACAATAAAAGGTATCGGAAGACAACAAAAGCTATGCAGTACGGCGGAAGCATGAAACGCGGCAAGAAACGTAAAGAAATTGTTTATGAAGGCGATATTGTAGTGAAAAACAACTTTTTAAAGGTGTTTAAAAGGGAAAACAAAACACAGGCTACAGGGCATGCTGGCAATATAAAGCAGAAAGACAACCGACAAAAAAATATGGCTGCTGACTTACTCACCATTAAAACAAAAAGCAAGCTTGCCAAAACCAGATACAATAAAAAGCTGTCAGAGAAAATGCATCAGCACAGCGGCAATATGCGCATAAAACCCAAAATAAAGGACAAGCATCCGAGCATTGTTCACCAGTATGGGCATACCAGGACCAAAGAGCAGAAACTTAAACGGAGGAAATTTAGTTTATGGTGGTTTAGAAAGAACAAGAATGCGGAACAAGCGCCGCATTTAAGGGAAAAACCTAAAAAGCAGAAATACGATTCAAGGGAAAACGAAATTTGGTATTACTAATATGAACTGGGAAAAATTAACCGCCGCCGAACAATTAGATCAATTGAAGTCCGACAGCAAGGACAAAAAAATAGTCATTTTCAAACACAGTACGCGTGGTTCCATCAGCCAGATGGCCTTGGACAGGTTGGAACGCTCCTGGGACGCCAATGACATGGAAGATAAGGTAACGCCTTATTACCTTGATCTTATCCAGCATAGAGACATAAGCGCAGCCATAGCAGAAAAATTTGGCATACCGCATGAGTCACCGCAACTTTTAGTAATAGACCAGGGCGAATGCAGCTACCATGCCTCACATATGGGCAT
>JBGSXH010000486.1:0-5545 GCA_041751515.1 Cyclobacteriaceae bacterium
TCTGAAGTAGATGGAATGAAAATATTGCCTGTCCAATACCTGTGTCACCTGGTAGCCGGCATGGAATAACTTCTCTCTTACCTTCAACTGTGTATCATCATTATCTGTGCTAAAAGCAATATGGTGAACTGTACCATTTCCCTGTAATGCCCTATCCATTACGGGGTTATGGAATAAGTCAATATAGGTTCCTGCTCCACCTTTTCCACTTTCATATCTAATTCTATCCGCACTTTCCTCTTTTTTCTTGTATTCAAGGATTTGCGTTAACAGCGCTTCTGTCTTCTCATAGCTGCTTACAGCACAAGTGATGCTGTGAAAACCTCTAATAGCGTGGTCCTGAGGAATTTCCGGATGGTTCGCCCAACCTTTTCTAGCATCATCGGTGGCAATCAGCTCTATGCCAAGACCATCGTGGTCTTCCAAAACAATGTATTCTTCATTGAATCGGCTTGCGGGCCCCTTGTACGAGATTTTGAGATTATCTAATCGTTTGCACCAAAAATCAAGACTGCTTTTTGAAATTGAGAAAGCTGTAAAGGTAGCCTGCCCTGCACCTTTTCTACCGGCTGGCAATGCTTTTCCGTACGGAAAGAACGTGAGAATTGTCCCAGGACTCCCCTCTCCGTCTCCATAATAAAGATGATAAACATCAGGGGAATCAAAATTTATTGTCTTTTTCACCATTCGTAAACCCAGCACATCAGTATAAAAATTTACATTTTCCTGAGCATCCCCCGCAAGGGCGGTAATGTGATGTAAACCATTGATTAATCCCATATTATCTAAAGTTTAGGCCGGGCTTCAAGCCCGGCCAGTAATTATGATTTTTTTACTAATTGCACGTTTAGCAGCAACTTTACTTCATCACTCACCACAACTCCACCAGCTTCTGTTACTGCAGACCAAGTCAGACCAAAGTCTTTTCGGTTGATCTTACCAGATAACTCAAAACCAGCCTTAGTGTTACCATATGGATCCTGCATTATTCCGCCAAGGGATGCTTCGAGTGCTATTTCTTTGGTCTGGTCTCTGATGGTCATGTCACCAAGCACTTTGAATGTGTCATCAGAAGTTTTTGTGAAAGATTTACCAGTAAAGCTAATGGCCGGATATTGACCAGCACTAAAAAAATCATCTGACTTTAAGTGCTCATTTCTTTGGTCGTTGCCAGTATCGATACTGCCTGTTTTGGCTTCGAATTGCACTTTTGCATTCTCAAACTTATCGTTTTCCGCCTCAACCTGCCCTGAAAATTCATTGAATGAACCCGTTACCGTTGAAATCACTAAATGCTTTACTTTAAATTGAACTTCCGAATGTGTTGGATCGATTTCCCAGATTGTACTCATAATTTTAATGTCGTTAATAGTTAGAACTAATACCTTATACTGCAAAGCTAATATAAATGTTGCGACATTAAATGTAAATACATGTAAATATTTAATATTTTTATTCGGTCAGTTTTTAACTACTTATTAATGAGTTGCTTAAAAAAGGAATTAAAAGGATTTGCGATTGAAAATTTCACCCATGATAATCGCATTTCTTGCTGATTCCTGAGTTTGAAGCATTTTCAGGATGGGATGATTGTCATTCACCTCTTCATCTGCTTCAAGTTCTTCCACTTTTTTCAGCAATGAACCGGCGTCATCAAAATCTACCTGATCGTCAAGCTTTACGAGTTTTTTAGGTTTGTCCACTACACCTTCATAGCTGGCGTAGGAATCGTCCTCTGCTGACTGTTGGGTTTGGGAGGAGACTGTAGATGTTTTTGTCTGTGGGTTTTTGTTCCGTACAGGACGCTGTTGCACTTCCGGCTCCTCCTCTACTTCTATGGGTTCACCGGAAATTTCTCTTAAAAAGTCTTCAAAAGATTTTCCTTGAGGACTTTCAGTATCGTCGTTTTGTTGCTGCTGACCTTTTCTTTTCCGCTTACCTGACAAAGCCTGATAAAGAAAATAGAGCACACCAAATATTATCGAAAGTATGAGTTGAAAATCATCCATAGGCTAACAAATTTAACAATATATTTTAAATTTGCTCTATTGCTCCAAAAGATAAACCAATGCAACTGACAAAACTGGAAATTAAAGGCTTTAAAAGTTTTGGAGATAAGGTCTCTATAAACTTCGACGAAGGCATTACCGGCATTGTCGGACCCAATGGTTGCGGTAAGTCCAATGTCGTGGATGCCATCCGCTGGGTACTTGGTGAGCAGAAAACGCGGGCTTTGCGTTCAGACAAAATGGAGAATGTTATCTTTAACGGAACCAGAACCAGAAAGCCCACGCAGTTGGCAGAGGTAAGCCTCACTTTTAATAATACCAAAAACTTGCTGCCTACGGAGTATTCCCAGGTAACCATTACCCGTCGCTACTACCGTAGTGGAGACAGCGAGTATCTTTTAAATGGGATTACCTGTCGTCTGAAAGACATCACCAATCTTTTTTTAGATACGGGCATTGCATCAAACAGCTATGCTATTATTGAGCTTAAGATGGTCGATGATATTCTAAATGATAAAGATAATAGCAGAAGAGGATTATTTGAGGAAGCTGCCGGTATTTCAAAATTTAAAATCAGGAAAAAAGAAACTTTAAGAAAGCTGGAGGATACTACCGCAGATCTCGAGCGCGTGGAAGATTTACTTTTTGAAATTGCTAAAAATCTAAAATCTCTCGAAAAACAGGCGCGTCAAGCCAAAAGGTATTACGAGCTGAAAGAAGAATATAAAAATTTCAGTATCGCCTGGGCAAAGAAAAATCTTACGCATTTCACAGATAAATTAATTCATTTAAATAAGCAGCTGCAGCAGGAACAAGATCAGAAACTTAGTCTTTCCAAACAGGTCAATGAAAAAGATGCCAGCCTGGAGGCTTTGAAGGCAGAGCTTATTCATAAAGAGAAGTTGTTATCTTCTCGACAAAAGACCCTCAATGATCATGTAAATACGATTCGTCAGTATGAAAGTGAGAATAAAATCAAAAATGAGAAGCTTCGCTTTTTAAACGATAAGCGTGAAAGCCTCAAACAGCAGTTAAGTGCCGACAGGCAGGCTGCAGAAGCTGCTCAGTCAGGTATTGAAAGTTTGCGAACACTTGTTAAAGTGGCGGAAGATGATCATCAGCAATTGGAGGAGAATTTAAGCAAACTTAAACAAGAGTATGAAAACCAAAAGAACAAAACGGACAGTCTGCAGTCGGAAGTCAATCAATTAAATGAGAATTTTAAGGAAAAGCAAAAACATAGTTTTGAAGCCAGTAAGGCGCTGGAAATTAAACAAATGCAACTGTCGGGACTAAAGCAGGAACTCGAAAGGGCTACTGGAGATTCTGAAAACCAAGCCAGCAGTTTACAGGTTTTTGAAGATAAATTGCTTGAAATAACATCTTATAAAAATGAAAAGGAAGAAGAGTTAAGCCATCTTAAAGGGCAAGAGGCTCAGCTCAAAGAGGACATAGCCACAATTGTACTGGAAATTGAGCAGCTTAAGGACCTAAAAAATGATAAAGGCCGCGCATTAGATCAGAAGGAAAATGAATATAATTTAACCAAATCACTCGTCGATAATCTGGAAGGTTTTCCGGAAGCCATTAAATTCCTTAAGAAGCATGCAGACTGGGGAAAACATGCTCCACTCCTATCAGACATTATCACTTGCCCGGAGGCCTATCGCGTCGCGATTGAAAATTACCTTGAGCAGTACATGAACTATTATGTACTTCAATCGAGAAAGCAAGCCTTTGAAGCGGTTAATTTGTTACAGGATGCAGCTAAGGGAAGAGCCAGTTTCTTTATGCTAGACTCCGTCCCTGAAGCCAGCTCAAGCCAAAGTAAAAATACAGACTGCACAGCAGCCCTGGACATCGTGGAGTATGACACTCAATATGCTTCTTTGATAAAATTGCTGTTGAAAGACGTATATATCACTGACATAGATCCCGAGAAACTTATTCAGGATGGCCTTATTTACATGGCTAAATCTGGTAAAGTGATTCAACGACCTCATAGCATTGGTGGCGGGGCAGTAGGTTTGTTTGAGGGAAAAAGAATTGGAAGGGCTAAAAATCTGGTTAATCTTGAAAAGGATATCAAAGCAATTCGGGCTGCGATTGATGATTTAAACGAAGCGCTCTCTTTCAAACAGACAAAACTTACAGCATTCAAGCATGCTTCTCTGCAAGTTAAGATCGACGCTTTGCAGCAGGAGCTCAACGAAGTTAATCAAGAGTTTGTGAGCATACGAAGTAAAAAGGAACAGTTTGCGGAGATGCTGGAGAGCAATGTCACTAAGAAAGAAGATATCCTTGATCGCGTTGAAGATTTATCGGAAGCGATCGCAGACCTTGAACCACAGGCAGCGGCTTTCAAAAAAGCCATAAGCGGTGATGAAAATAGATTGCACGAGTTGCAGATATCGCTTTCAAGTAATCAGCAGTTGCTAAATGAGCGGTCTTCAATATATAATGAGGAAAATATTCGTTCTCATCAATATAAAAATAAAATGGAGCAGCTTTCTCAGGAGCTTTCCTTCAAGCAAACAGCGTTGCTTTCCAGTCAGGAAAGAATAGCGAGCAATCAGGAAGAAACAGAGAAAAATGACTTTGAGATAAATGCATTATTAGCTCATTCAGAAAATAGCGAAGATGAGCTAATCAGTATGTATGCTGAGAAGGAAAACATTGAAATTGCTTTAAATGAAGCTGAAAAGGAATATTATGCACACAGAGGCGTTATCGACGAAACAGATAAAGCTACGCGCGACATCCAACGCAAGAAGGAGCAGCTAGACACTATAATTATGGAATTTCAGGCGCAGCTGAATGAAACGAAGTTAAAGATGAATGGTATCCAGGAACGTTTATCCGTAGAGTTTAACCTTGATAGCGATATGCTGATGACTCAGCATGGCGAAACGAAAAAAACGCTAATGGAGGCCTTCTCTGTGCAAGAATTGAAAGAGAAAGTGAGTGAAACCAAAGGAAAATTGGATAAAATTGGGCCTATTAACCCTATGGCCATGGAAGCTTACGACGAAATAAAGGAAAGAAACGACTTCATCACCACCCAAAAGGAAGACCTGCTTAATGCTAAGACCTCATTGCTTTCAACCATCGATGAGATTGATACCGTCGCAAAAGCAACTTTTCTGGAAGCCTACCATAAAATTAAAGATAACTTCATTAAGGTATTCAGGTCCTTGTTCACTGAGGAAGATGATTGCGACCTGACCTTGAGTGATCCTGATAATCCCTTGGAGTCTAGTATTGAAATAATGGCTAAACCGAAAGGTAAAAAGCCTTTGACAATCAATCAGTTATCGGGTGGGGAAAAGACGCTCACTGCCACCTCTCTCCTCTTCGCTATTTACCTTTTAAAGCCAGCACCCTTCTGCATTTTTGACGAGGTCGATGCTCCTTTGGACGATGCTAATATTGATAAATTTAACAATATCATCAAAGAATTCAGCAAAGACTCACAGTTCATCATCGTCACCCACAACAAAAGAACCATGGCCAGTACCGATGTGGTTTATGGCATC
>JBGSXH010000487.1:0-5864 GCA_041751515.1 Cyclobacteriaceae bacterium
AAAATAAGCCATATTTTCTACTACACCCAAAATTGGTACGTTTATTTGTTTCTGTCGAAACATATTTAATCCTTTTTTAGCATCTGCCAAAGCCACTTTTTGTGGTGTAGTCACTACTACAGCCCCCGTTACAGGAACGGATTGCACCAGAGTAAGGTGGATATCACTGGTTCCCGGTGGCAGATCGATCAGCATATAATCCAGTTTTCCCCAGTCGGCATCGCCCATAAATTGCTTCAGGGCCGAACTCGCCATAGGGCCGCGCCATACTACCGCATTATCTGCCGGTGCAAGAAAACCGATTGAAAGTAGTTTTACGCCATACTGCTCTATCGGGATGATGATGTTTTTGCCATCACGCTGCTCTATGCGTGGCTGTTCTCCTTCGCAATTGAACATCGTGGGTATGGAAGGACCAAAAATATCAGCATCTATCAAGCCCACTTTGGCACCACTCTGGGCAAGTGCAACAGCCATATTAGCAGCCACGGTAGATTTTCCCACTCCACCTTTGCCTGAAGAAATGGCAATGATATTTTTCACATCAGGCAATAGAGGGGCGTTCTTATAACGTGTGGAGGTAACGTCAGAGGTCATATTAATTGTAATGTCTACAGGGCCACCTGCAGCCAGCTCGATCGCTTCAACACAAGACTTTCTGATGATCTCCTTCAAAGGACAGGCAGGCGTTGTAAGGACTACAGTGAAGGCTACTTTATTCGCTGCGACATCCACATCCTTGATCATGTTCAGGCTGACGAGATCTTGCTTTAAATCCGGATCTTCAACTGTACTTAGTGCTTTGATTACCAGATATTTATTAATTGACATATTTTACCTTTCTTATTGTTTTATAATGGCTTTCGCCTTAAACCATGCAATTTACAGGATAAATTATTAAATGTATAGTAAATAACTTTATTCCATGCTGCAGTATAATCCCTATTGCAACAAAGCAATGCACGTATTTGTCCCTGATTTGCAAAATTTATCGACCTGCAGTTGTTTTTATTTGAATGCTGCTCAATTAGTGGCTCTTATGCGTACCAAAATTCTAATATTATATTAGAGGTATGTAGCTAAAAAAACTACTTTTGTACTGCATGGAATTGCCAGCGTTTGCATTGGCACTTTACGCTGTTAAGAAGGAAAACAGGTGTTATGAGGATCAGTCAGGAAATTATTGCCCAGGTACAGGAGCGTGTCGAGATTGCTGATATCGTGGGTGACTTTGTGACCCTGAAAAAGAAAGGGCAAAATCTTTGGGCCTGCTGCCCGTTTCACCATGAAAAAACACCTTCTTTCTCGGTGGCTCCGGCCAAAGGTATCTACAAATGTTTTGGTTGTGGGAAAGCAGGCGATTCCATCCAGTTTATCATGGACATCGAAAGTCTCGATTTTTTAGATGCCATTAAATTTCTGGCGCAGAAATACGGCATTGAGATTCCCGAAGAGGAAGAAGAGGCAGATCCGGCCGTCCAGCAGGCATACAATGAGAAGGAAAGCATGATGATTGCGCTCAACTTTGCCGTCAAATACTTTCAGGAGCTCCTATGGAAAGACGCTGCCGGCAGGGCGATAGGCTTATCTTATTTTAAAGAACGCGGCTTTAGCGATGCCATCATCAATACCTTTGAATTGGGCTATAGTGTGCAGGCCTGGGACGGTCTTCTCAAAGCGGCACAGGACAAAGGTTTTTCACCGGAAATCCTTGAAAAAGCCGGCTTGATCATCCAGAAGGAAGGCAAACAGTACGATCGCTTTCGGGACAGGGTCATTTTTCCTATTCACAACATCAGTGGAAAAGCCATCGCTTTTGGTGCGCGTACTTTAAGTAAAGACAAGAAACAGCCGAAATACCTTAACTCTCCGGAAACGCCGGTTTACCACAAAAGTGATGTTTTGTATGGTATTTACCAGGCCAAGCAAACCATGCGTCAGGAAGACCATTGCTACCTGGTGGAGGGTTATACCGATGTTATTTCCCTGCATTTGTCTGGTGTTGCCAATGTTGTGGCTGCATCCGGAACTTCGTTGACGGAAAATCAAATTCGCCTCATCAGCCGATTTTCCAAAAATGTTACCGTGCTGTTCGATGGAGATAGTGCCGGTTTAAAAGCTGCCTTAAGAGGGGTGGACTTGATTCTAGCCGGCAATCTTAATGTGAAGGTAGTGGTTTTTCCGGAAGGAGAGGACCCGGACAGTTATAGTAAAAAACTTGGAAGCACGGCTTTTAAAGCGTATCTGAGAGAAAATAGTCGGGACTTTATCACTTTTAAAGCAGAGCTGCTGGCGAAAGAAGCGGTAAACGATCCTATCCGAAAAGCTGAAACGATTAAAGAAATCGTGAGCAGTATTGGAAAAATTCCTGATGCGGTGAAAAGGGCTGTCTACCTGAAGGAATGCAGCGTCGTGCTAGACATAGAGGAATCGGTACTCATTGCAGAGCAGAATAAACTGGAAATTGGACAACGCCATAAAGCTGTTAAAGAAGAGCAGCGGGGAGAAACTGAGATTGCAGACCTAGAAGGGCTGCTTAAAAAAGAACAGCAGTACGATCCGGGAAGTCAATTGGCGCATCAAGAACGGGAAAGCATCCGGTTATTGCTCAATTATGGTGTCAGCAACCTGGAAGAAGGGTATAAAGTCTGCGATATGCTTTTTCAGGAACTGGAAGAAATTACGTTTCAAACACCTGTCTACAGCGAAATTCTCGAGCTTTTTAAAACAGAGCTTCAAAAAGGACAGGTGCCGGATGTTGATTTTTATGCCCGGCTTAATAATGAAAAAATAAAGGCCGCTGTGTTTGAGCTCGTGGCCGATCGATATGAGTTGAGTGAAAACTGGGAGAAAAAATTTAAAATACTGGTAGGCAGAGAAACGGACAATTTGCGCGACTCAGTATTTTCCAATGTTTTGCGTCTAAAGCATCGATCTATTTTGCTGATGATAGAAGAAAGCAGGCAGAAACTCAAAAACTGCAAAGATGAAGCTGAAATAAACCATATTCTTCAAACACAAATGCAACTGAATGAAGTGAAGAAAACCCTAAGCGAACATTTGGGTATGGTGATTCAACGTTAAAATCGTCATTTTACTACAAAAAGAACGTCAGCAACATTTTTATTGTTAAAAGTAAAAATACAGCTGCAGGGTTCGTTTATCAGGAGTTTGAAGATAAATAGTTAGCTTTGCAGCCTCAGCAAAATATTCCTGACAGCAGGAGCACTTAATTTGAGTACGAGTTTATGAGCAAAGACATGCTGGATCCCATTGAGGATGCCATAAAAGCCATTAAAAATGGTGAAATCATCATTGTTGTGGATGATGAAGACAGGGAAAATGAAGGTGATTTTATTTGTGCTGCGGAAAGCATCACCCCGGAGATCGTCAATTTTATGGCCACGCATGGCCGCGGACTCATATGTGCAGCCCTTACGGAAGAGCGCTGTGAGCACCTCGGTTTGGAGCTGATGGTGGGTAGAAGCAATGCAGCTTTTGAAACTGCTTTTACTGTTTCAGTGGACCTTATCGGGAACGGTTGCACTACCGGTATTTCAGCTAGCGATCGTGCTAAAACGATTCAGGCTTTGGTCGATCCTACAACTGACCCCGCGTCCCTCGGCAAACCTGGTCATATATTTCCTCTTAAAGCCAAAAAAGGTGGTGTATTGCGCAGGACTGGACATACGGAAGCAACGATAGATTTTGCCCGACTAGCAGGATTTCAACCTGCAGGAGTCTTGGTGGAGATCATGAATGAAGATGGCACGATGGCCCGTCTGCCAGATTTGCGAAAAGTAGCCGATCGATTTAGTCTAAAGCTGGTATCTATAAAAGACCTTATCGCTTACAGGTTGCGTCACGAAAGCCTGATTGAACGGCAGGTGGACGTGAACATGCCCACAGATTGGGGCAACTTTAAAATGGTAGCTTATCGGCAAACCAATACCCAGGAGATTCATATGGCGCTTATTAAGGGAGATTGGACAGAAGACGAGCCGGTATTGGTGCGTGTACATTCTTCCTGTGTCACTGGTGATATATTCGGTTCCTGCCGTTGCGACTGTGGAGCACAATTGCACAGTGCTATGCAAATGGTGGAAGAAGCTGGTAAAGGCGTGGTATTATACATGAACCAGGAAGGCAGGGGCATTGGTCTTGTAAATAAGCTGAAAGCCTACAAATTGCAGGAAGAAGGCATGGACACGGTGCAGGCCAATTTGCATCTCGGATTTAAATCTGATGAGCGTGACTACGGTGTTGGGGCACAGATTTTGAGAGACCTGGGCGTCGCCAAAATTAAGCTCATTTCCAATAATCCCAAGAAAAGAGCAGGACTCATTGGTTATGGTTTGGAAATTATAGAAAACGTCGAAATTGAAATGCTGCCCAATGAGCATAATCAGCATTATCTGCAGACTAAAAGAGATAAGCTAGGCCATACTATTTTGCGAAATTTATAATCTTTTATACGCAGTTTTAATTAAAAACCTGTATTATTTGGCATACTTTTTAGCATAATATAATGTTATAAAATTAGCATTGATTTAATTTAAGTTAAATGCCTGAATACAAGCCCGTATATATTGCTTTGCGTATGAAAAGTGTCGTTTGCTTTTTTTTCCTGATAATTGCTTTGAGCGTTAATGTCAGAGCGCAGACTTTTCCTTCTGAAGTTTTTCACGAAGGAATGGCTGTTTTGGTAGAAGGCGATACTATTTATGGCCGCATAAAGTATGACTTCGATAATGATCTTATTCAGCTCAACCTGAATAACGTGATGCGTACATATTCATCCAGGAAACTGCTTTATTTTGAGATTTATGATGATGTAGTAGAATCGTTCCGTTATTTTTATGCGTTACCCTATGGTGTTCGCACCGGCTATAAAGTGCCTATTATCTTCGAAATACTTTATGAAGGAGAACTCACATTGCTCGCCCGGGAATATATCGTGCAAGAGACCGTACCGCAATGGGGCTATTACACTCGCGGGATGGGCTATGCCGGACTTCGCCTCAGCTATGAGTATTATTATTTAAGGAAGAATGGGGAAATAATGCCGTACAACCAAAAAAAGAAAGAACTCTATGACGTTATGGCGAAACGCTCCACAGAAGTGAAGCAATACATGAAAAAGAACCGGCTTCGTTACGATCGCCGTAACGACCTGGTACGGGTTACCGCATTTTATAATCAGTTAATGGAGTAGCTATCCAAAGAATCAAATCCAAGTGACAAAGCATCAGATATACATATAGCTTCCATGCTACTCTCCTTTGCATGGCCATTGCTAAACTCCCACAGCACAACAGGGCACAACATATATATCAATATTAATCCCTTGAATCAATTGACTTTTCTTACCTACAGGTTCTCCACAGGAATCCAGTGTCATATCTATATTATTTTCTGTGTTTGCCAGTCAGGTTTAAACTGATTTCGGGAAGTCATCCGCTCGTAATTATTTTATTTGGCTAATCCCTGTACTCTGATATACCCTCCTAATTCAAAAAATATTTGTAACTTCAATGCTTATAAAAAAGCGTATTTAGGTCAAGATTATGATAATTTCTAATATTAACTGATTCGAGATCTTTTTAGCGGACAGTTAAAATCGCTTTTATCTCCTTCTTTACAATTGTTCAAAAGGATAGTTTGCGGCGAAGTACTTCCAGTAGTTTGAAAACAGGCTCATACAATTTATAATAGACATTGAACCGAGTTCATGCACAAGTCCTCTTTATTAGCGGTCTATTACTTTATGCAGCGCTATGAGTGAAAATTGATAAACGCATTGCTATTTAAAAAGCTATCTAATATATGTCATTGCAGAAGAATAACACAAATAGAAGTCCGCG
>JBGSXH010000488.1:0-2886 GCA_041751515.1 Cyclobacteriaceae bacterium
TTCTACGCGATGCAGGATTCTAACAACATTTTCCTTACAAATATTCCAATATCCGTCGTTGAGTCAGGCAATAATTTGAAGGTAACCACTGAGGCGCTGATCCGGAAAGCTATCATTGAAAGCTTGGCAAAATTGAATCCGTATGTTAACAAGATGAATGAATTGAGTGATTCCTTCCAGCCATCAGTCAATTTTGCAATGGAGCCTCTGCTCAACTATGATCAAATAGAAGATCAAAAAAATGTTGATGATTTAGAAGAATGGAGTGGTCATGAAAAATGGAGTGGTCCTGCAAATATATTAGCCTATCAGCATTTTTGGGGGACCAGAGTCAATGGGTTTAAAATTGCTTATTATGCTGTTCCAGAATTGAACAAGAACTGGATACTGCCTTTTTACTTTAATCTTGAATACTATACTACCATTAAAAGGCGACAATTGCTTGTTCCAAATTTGAAATTCTACACAGTAGATATAGGCGTGCTAACATTGAGGCGGTTAAATGATATAACTTTTTTCAGGCTTTCTGCTGCAATGCCTGTAGGCTATGAGTCTACATCAACATGGAGCGACGGACCTATGAACAGGGTGCTATATGGGTTTAAGGCAAGTCAGGGCCTGATGATTATACCTAAAAAGAATAAACGTATGACTTTCGGAGTAGGTGCAGAGGAAACGTTTTTAAATTCACGG
The DNA here is from genome assembly GCA_041751515.1 of Cyclobacteriaceae bacterium. Taxonomy (GTDB): domain Bacteria; phylum Bacteroidota; class Bacteroidia; order Cytophagales; family Cyclobacteriaceae; genus JBGSXH01. The sequence continues at coordinate 694 of JBGSXH010000488.1, forward strand.
GTTATTTTCAACAATTTTGCTCTGTTTTTGGAATTGGGATTTAAATTTTAAAAAAAAAGAGGCTTTCACAAATGAAAGCCTCTTCTGCAACTACTCCGCTGCCGGAATAGGTTTCTCAAGATCCTCACCCTTTATCTTGGCTTTGATTTTAACTTCTATTTCGTCCATTAATTCCGGATTGTCCAATAAAATCTTCTTGACGGCATCGCGTCCCTGACCAAGTTTGTTGCCTTCGTAGCTAAACCATGAACCTGATTTTTTTACTATTTCCAATTCGACGCCAATGTCAATGATTTCACCTACTTTGGAGATGCCTTCACCATACATGATGTCAAATTCAACCATTTTAAATGGTGGTGCAACTTTGTTTTTAACAACCTTCACGCGGGTACGGTTGCCCAGAATATTATCAGCACTTTCCTTAATCTGTCCGATACGACGGATATCCAGCCTTACAGAAGCGTAAAACTTTAAAGCATTACCACCGGTGGTAGTTTCAGGGTTACCGAACATAACACCAATCTTTTCCCTCAGCTGGTTGATGAAAATACAGGCACAACCAGATTTATTAATGGCTCCGGTAAGTTTTCTTAATGCCTGTGACATCAGCCTCGCCTGAAGACCCATTTTGCTGTCTCCCATATCGCCTTCCAATTCAGCTTTGGGCACTAAAGCTGCAACTGAGTCAATGACGATAATATCTATCGCACCTGAGCGAATAAGGTGTTCGGTAATTTCCAGTGCCTGCTCTCCATTATCCGGCTGAGAAATAAGAAGGTTTTGTGTATCGATACCAAGTCTTTCTGCATAGACTTTATCAAATGCGTGTTCAGCATCTATGAACGCTGCAAGACCGCCTTTTTTCTGCGCTTCGGCAATGCAGTGCATGGTAAGCGTTGTTTTACCAGAAGATTCCGGCCCATATATTTCTATGATTCTTCCTTTTGGAATGCCGCCGACACCTAAAGCAATGTCCAGTCCAAGAGAACCGGTGGAAATGGTAGGTACATCAATGACTTTCTCATCACTGAGTTTCATGACGGTACCTTTACCGTAAGTTTTATCAAGTTTATCTATTGTAAGCTGTAAGGCTTTTAGTTTTTCGGTATTGTCACTCATTTTAGCCGGTTTGTTTAGTAGTGGTGCTAATTTCATAATATTTAGCGAATAATAATAGTATTTTACCCAATTACGCAAAAAGGAAGCCTTTATAATTATTGGGATGGATTTATCAATTATTATCCTTAAAATTATCTCGGCAATTTTATTATGATGATTAAAAAAGTTTTACTTTTCATAGCACTCTTCCTGCTCATATTACTGGTTTGGAATTTCGAAATGGTTCGGTACGGCATTATGCAGGGAAGGGGTCAATTAAATATTATCATGAATGCAAGGCCGCTGGAAGAAGTAAAGGCAGACCCGAATGTAAGCGATTCCCTTAAGCAAAAGCTACCTCTGGTTGAAGCCATTAAAAGCTTTGCATTTGATAGTTTGGGAATCAACCACTCTAAAAATTACACTACTCTTTTCGATCAGAAGGGTAAGCCCGTCTTATGGGTTGTTACGGGCGCCAAACCATATGCTTTGGAAGCAAAAGAATGGCATTATCCGATCTTAGGAAAAATGGCTTATAAGGGCTATTTTGTGCATGAGAAGGCATTGGCAGAGGAAGGAATACTGAAAAAGGAAGGGTGGGAAACCAGTGTAGGTACCGTAAGTGGCTGGTCGACATTAGGATGGCTGCGTGACCCTTTATTGTCGAACATGTTGTTTAGGCAGCCTGGGGACCTGGCCAATTTGCTTATTCATGAGCTCACTCATGGGACCCTGTTTGTAAGAGGCAATGTCGATTTCAATGAAAACCTTGCCACTTTTATTGGGGACAAAGGTGCTGAACTGTTTTTGGCTGCTCATTTTGGAAAAGATTCTGAAGAGCTCAGACGATATTTATTTAGAAATCATGACAGAGAGCTAATTGCAGGTCATATACTGGCCGGCGCAATTAAGCTAGATGAGCTGTATAAAAGCTTTGCTGAAGGGATGCCCGACACAGAAAAACAATATCTAAAGGATGAAATGATTGCAGCAATTATATCCAGTGCAGACACGTTAAATTTTAAGCAGCCAGGGTACGGACAGCGGTACTTCAATGATTTTGTTCCCAATAACACCTTCTTCATGTCTTATTTA
>JBGSXH010000489.1:0-2253 GCA_041751515.1 Cyclobacteriaceae bacterium
GAAAGAATATGATTAAAATAAACGGTAACCAAAAAGATTTCATTTCTTCAAATCAGACCGGACTACCTACATCCACAGTATGGCTCGGAATTGATGAATCTGGAATAGATTTGAACAATACTCTCTTTTATTTTGATTTTCGGAGTGAAGCAGATAAAGAATTATTTTATCACCATTTGCCCAAGGCCCGGTGGTTTTACAAGGACCGGCAAATGACTAGTCTGCCCGGATATGGACACACGGATATTTGTGGAGAAGTTTTGGGTGTAGAGGGTAATTTTGCTCCCGAATACCAAATATTTCACAAAATAAAAAAACATATCAATGCTTTTTACCAACCGTTTTTTATAACCCTTTCAGATGAAGAAAGAATAACTTCCCAAAAAGAGTTGGCCCCTGAACCGCCCAACTTATTTGATATATTTAAAGGTAAAGATGTTGACCTGATCCGGGAGCAGGCACTAAGATGGATCCAAATCAAATTTCCGGAATCCATATCCAATGAATTGTTGCTGGAAATGTCTTGTACTATGAATTGTTTTCCTGTAATCAACCGGCAATTGCATGAGATTAATTATAGGCTCCAGGACCATATCAATGTGGTTCCTCTCTATTCGGAGGATCACTTCTTGGATATCGAAGAAATTACCACAGATGAAAACGAATCACTTGCCTTACATTCGTCAGGTCAGGACATGCATAAATCCTACACCATGTTAATAAGGAACGGGGGCATGGGCAGATTTGATGAAAGGGACGCCGCTTCCATGATAGACAATCTTTTACAGTTGCTTAGGGACGAAAGCGCTGCGTTTTCTAGCCTAGGTAATGATTTTGTAAACAGCGAAGTCAAAAACCTTCAACAGGTCATTAATAGACTTGAGCAGAGGTTATATTCCCGGAATATACACAAAGGATCAAGTCCTTATCTGGTAATCCGGCATGACCAAAAGTCCCCAAAGGAAAATCTGCTTATTAAGTATTGTAGTACCAATGGGAAAGAAGCAAACTACTTAAAGCCAGGCACTCGCTTATTGTCTTATAACGGTTCATCTTTTATCAGCAACAGTGTTTTTCTGGTCAGCCCAAGTAGGGGAGGCCAAGACTCAATGTCGGCCACGGAAAAAATTATGGCTTATAGAAGTGCTTTGCTTTCTCAGGACAGAATTGTTTCTACAGAAGATATCAAGGCTTTTTGTTATAGACAAATAGGAGAAAGGTTGCATAGGGTTACTATCGTGAAAGGAATGAAAATTCATCCAGATAGACAGATGGGTTATGTCAAAACTATCGATGTACACCTCGAACTAAAGGAGGAGGCATTTAACAAAATGGAACTGTATGGGGAGCTTGGCTTTTGGGAAGAAAATCTTACCCTCCTTTTAAAAGAGAAGTCCAATACATGGATGCCCTACCGTATCATAATAAAAAAAGCAAGTTAACACCTGTTTATTATGGAGCAATACTTAAAAATCAGCCAATTACAGAAGGAAATCCTTAGTGATTCCTTTGATATTAAAGCAGAATCAATTTTGGCCATAGCGATGGACAAAGGGTTTAGGGAGGATGAGTTTGTAGTTGCTTTTGAAAGCCTGTTCAACCGTCCCTATAACCGCGACATTCTATACACAGGTTTGGAAGAGGCTGCTGGTAATAGGGATTACCTTCAGCTTCATATTAGCAGAAATGGCCTGCATGATCTGGTACCAGAGGGGCTATTCTACCAACCGGAAGACATAAAGTTCAGAGACTTTGATGCAACACTAATGGCTGCTGAACATCAGAAAAACAAGAAAAAGGAGAAAGAAATCAGAAGATTTTTTATGCCTTTTGAAAATGCTTTTTTCTCGGAATTGGTCCATTTGGAAAGGGAAGAAAACCAATTTCTTGAAGGGATGGGATCAGGTTTACTAAATGAATATTTTATGGAATTCTGGGACATTGCCGCCTCCATTCCATTCCAATACATTACCCCCTTGATAGCATTGCTTCCACATGCATCGAAAATCACCGGGAATCTTCCTTTGATAAGCCAATGCCTGGAAAAAATACTCCACGAGAAAGTGAGGCTATCAATAGTTCCGTCTACTGCCAACCAATCTGATAGGATTTATCAAAAAGGATTGGATGAAGGTAGATTAGGAATGGATAGCGTATTGGGCGGCGACTTTTTTGAAGATTTTCTCAATGTAGAAGTGTCATTAGGTCCACTGCATAATTCCTATATACAGGATTATCTGGAAGGCGGCAACA
>JBGSXH010000490.1:0-3162 GCA_041751515.1 Cyclobacteriaceae bacterium
CCCCGGACCACCCGAGACGACGCCGACTCGGAGTGCAGTGCCCCGGCCGGTCTGAACCGGAGCCGAAGCGGTGCCGGTCAAGCGGCGAACGGTCTCGCCGGCGCTCCTCTCCGCCCCGTGCGGTGAAGACGGAATGGAGCAATTTTCTGAAAATTACAAATACCTTCGACTTTGGTCTTACTACTTTTGCCGATCTCCAGGTGCGGCAGATCAATTATACTTTTGAAGGCCCTTCTTTTGTGCAGGATACCGTGCAAATCATCACCGACCGCACAGTCAATTTTACCTTTTTCAATCCCAAAGGTGGACTGACTTATATGCTGAGTCCCAGAACACAACTTTACGGCTCCGTTGCCATGGCAAACAGAGAACCTGTGAGACGTGACTTTACCGAGTCTACTCCTGATAGCCGTCCGATGCCGGAAAGAATGCTCAACTATGAGTTAGGTGTCAGAAACAATCTGGGTGACCTGGGCTTCTTAAATGCCAATCTTTACTATATGGACTATTGGGACCAATTGATTCTCGATGGCTCTATTAATGATGTAGGTGCATACAATCGAATCAACATCGACCGTAGCTTCAGAGCAGGTATTGAGTTGGAAGCGCAATTGCGCTTCAGCGAACAGTTGCGCTGGAGTCCCAACATTACTTTTAGCCGCAATAGAATTAAAGATTTTGTGGAGTTTCTGGACGATTTTACGAGCACTTCCACAGGGCAGCGCGAAATTGAATATGGCGATACCGACATTGCCTTTTCTCCGAATATCATCGCAGGAAGTATTTTCTCGTATCAACCGCATCCTGCGCTAGAAGTGAGCTTATTATCGAAATACGTTGGAAGACAATTTCTGGATAATACCGCTACAGCCAGCAGATCAATAGATGCTTATTTCGTTAATGATCTGCGATTTATCAGTCGGTTTAATGTGCCATTTGCCAAGGAAATGGAAGTGAGCCTACTCCTCAATAATATTTTTAATGAAAAATACGTGGCCAATGGCTATACCTTTGGTTATCTGCTAGATGGCAATGATACACCGAACGAAGTCAGGGAAAATTTTTACTTTCCCCAGGCAGGCTTCAATTTTATAAGCGCTGTAGCCATTAAGTTTTAATTCATCCTGCGGATTGAGATTATTTCAATCCGCAGGATACTTTTATGCCTGCCTATTGCTGTTTAAAACTCACTTCAACCAGTCATCTACTATTTGTTTTTTGTTTAGATCAAAAATGCAGAAATTAAGCAGTATCTTGAACCTTTAAGATATAGTTTAAAAATTATGGCAGAACCTAATGAACAGGCACAATATTATGCCTACTTAGTAAGAAAGCATTTCCTAAAAATTTTCCTGATCGTCCTTGTACTCATTGGTATTTTCAGTGCAATTAAGACCGTTGGGCCTGAAGAGGAGGGTGTAGTACTGCACCTTGGGCAGTATGACAGAACCCTGGCTCCGGGCTTGAATTTCATATTGCCCTTTGGCATAGAGAAAATGTACAAGATACCGGTGCAGCGTCAGCTTAAGCAGGAATTTGGCTTTAGGACTATTTCGTCCGGAACACAGACGGAATATGCAAAACAAAATTACCGTGACGAATCACTTATGCTTACCGGCGACCTTAATTTAGCCGATGTAGAATGGGTAGTACAATACAGAATTGTCGATTCTTACCGCTATTTATTCAAAGTAAGAGAGGCTGAAAAGGCACTCAGAGACATGGCTGAAGCTGCAGTAAGAAAAACTGTGGGTGACCGTACCGTCAATGAGGTGCTTACCGTTGGTCGTCAGGAAGTGGCTTCCAATGTGGAGGTTCTTTTGCAGCAGATGTGTGAAGAATATGAAAATGGTATTCGCATTGATCAGGTGGTTTTGCAAGATGTGAATCCTCCCGAGACAGTAAAACCATCTTTCAACGCGGTAAACGAGGCTCAACAGGAACGAGAGACACTTATTAATGAGGCAGAATCTCAGTACAATCGTGTGATTCCGAGAGCAAGGGGTGAAGCGGAAGAAACAGTACAACTCGCGGAGGCTTATGCGCTCAACCGTGTGAACCGTGCAAAGGGTGAAGCCGACCGCTTTAACTCGCTTTATACGGCTTATATCAAAGCACCGGAGGTCACGAAGAAACGTATTTACTTCGAAACCATGGAACGCATACTTCCAAAAATCGGAGACAAGATCATCATCGACGAGAAAGGCAATAATGTACTTCCTCTGTTAAATTTAGGTAAACAAGAAGCAGTAAATCCGTAATTATGTCAGGTAGAAATATATTTTTGATCATAGCAGTAATAGTATTGCTGATTGTAGCTTCTGGTACTGTTTTCATCCTGGATGAAACACAGCAGGCCATCGTTACACAATTTGGTAAGCCTGTGGGCGGGCCTAGGACAGAGCCAGGTATAAATTTTAAAATTCCGTTGGTGCAAAAGGTACAGTTTTTTGATAAACGATTTATGGCCTGGGACGGTGACCCCAACCAAGTACCTACGGAAGACAAAAAGTTTATTTTCGTAGATACTTATGCCAGATGGCAAATCACCGATCCGTTACAGTTCTTTATAAGATTGCGCGATGAACGCTCAGGACAATCGCGTTTGGATGATATTCTGGATGGTGAAACCAGAAATGCTATTGCCAGCCACGAACTGTTGGATCTGGTACGCTCCACCAACAGAGAGCCCGATATTTCAGAAGAATTCATGGAGGACATCGAAGTGCTTCAGGATATTACAGTAGGAAGAGCGAAGATTGAAGCGATGATCCTCGAAAAGGCCAATGCACGTACTTCTGACCTTGGTGTACGTATTCTTGATTTTCGATTTAAGCGGATGAATTATGTAGATGAAGTGCGTAACCGTGTGTATGACAGAATGATTAGCGAAAGAAATAGAATCGCCGACCAGTTCAGGTCTGAAGGACAAGGTGAAGCCCGGAAAATTGAAGGTAATAAGGAACGCGACCTGGCTAAGATTCAGTCAGAAGCATTTCAGGAAGCAGAGAAAATTCGAGGTCGTGCTGATGGTGAAGCAACTGATATCTATGCTGCTGCCTATAATAAAGATGGTAGAGCAAGAGATTTATATAGCTTCCTGAGGGCAATGGAGAGTTTAGAAAACTCTTTCGATGAAAAAACCCGAATTGTGCTTACTAC
>JBGSXH010000491.1:0-2125 GCA_041751515.1 Cyclobacteriaceae bacterium
CAATCTCTCTTATCCGGAACAGGCAAAAAGCGAGGGCATTGAAGGAAAAGTGTACATTCAGTTTATTGTAACCAAGGAAGGGGTGCTCGAAGATGTGCAGGTCGTCAAAGGAATTGGTGGAGGTTGCGATGAAGAAGCCCTTAGGGTTGTTGAAGGTTCGGAAAAGTGGAAAGCAGGAAGCCAAAGCGGACAGCCTGTCAATGTGAGGATGGTAATACCCATTAGCTTTAAGCTTTCATGACCATAGAATGTTCTTCAATTGTCTAATGGTGTAAACTGTTCGGAAAAAGCCTATGCCTTAGAATATTGATTTGTAGTTGGTGTACTGTAGCTTACAATAGTTACATCAGTATACCTGTGCTGAAGACGGTAATTACGCTATTTTTGAAAAAACCAAAAAGTTGCCCTGAGTATGGGGCAACTTTTTTGGTTTAAGACTTAATTAATTATCGAAAACAACTTTGCAATGAGATGTGTCTTGTATGGATAGTACATTGAGCTTTAGCATATAATAAAATTTGGCATGCCTACAAAGAAGGAAAAAACAGTAAGAGTACTCACAAGAATAGGATGTGTATCCATCGGTATCGTCTATACCTTGGTGGGCGTATTGGCCATTTTAAACTTACTTGGCCTAGCTGAAGAAGAAGCTGATGAAGAAGGTGTGATGAATTTTGTTGTGAAGCAACCTCTGGGGGAACTCATGTTATGGTGTATCGCTGTAGGTTTATTAGGGTATGTCTTCTGGCGATTTTACGAAGCATTTAAAGACCCATATGATTATGGGAAAGATTATAAAGGACTTGCTACACGGATAGGTATAGCGCTGACAGGAGTGGCATACGCAGCGATATCGATGACGGCATTTCAGGAATTGTTGGGAGGTGATAGCAATGGCGAAGAAGATCAACAAGCGCTGGCTGATGACGTATTATCATGGGATTACGGTGCTTATCTTGTAGGTGCAGCGGCACTAGTGACATTGGTTTCTGCAATAATTCAATTTATTTATGGTGCCAAGAATAAGTTTGCCGAGAGAGTTAATTTTAAGAATATGCCAGAGCACTTGCATAACTACGCACTTGCAATTGGTAAAATAGGTTATTTTGCCAGAGGTGTCATCATGTTCGTTTTGAGTATTTTTATTGCTAAAGCTGCATGGTTTAGTGATTCAGATGAAATTGGCAACACAGACAGTGCCTTTTCTTTTTTATCGGAAGAATGGTATGGCGATGTTTTTTTTGCCATGGTAGCTATAGGGACCATGTTCTATGGCTTCTTTATGTTTATATTTGCCCGTTATTACAGGTTTAAGCCAAAAAATCAATAGTGGTAAGAAAATCATTATAAAAGACTATAAAGCATAGTATAAACTTTGTTACTTCGTTGTCAAAATTACGGCATTAGGAGTGCAATTTTGATCACTTCATAGGGTATGTCGAATTCCTCTATTAATCAGTTAAATGCTCTTAAGAAATTTCCATTGCTTTGCTATTGTTGCCATTTTAGGAATTATGTGCTCAAACTTGCATTTGAAGGCACAGAACCAACCCCGTCCACAACCCACAGGTCAGTGGCTGATGTATTTTGGAGATCACAAAATTAAAGATAACTGGAGTTTATTTACTGATGTCCAGATGCGTAACTATTTTAATCGTGATAACCTGAAGCAAATGCTATTGCGCGGAGGTTTGAATCATAAATTTTCCAAGACTACCAGTGCCATGGTGGGGTATGCCTTTGTGCATACCACCCCATCACAGTTGAGCAGCACTGGCTTTAGTACGGCAGAGCACCGTATATTTGAACAGCTCATGTTCAATCACTGGATGGGTGCCAATGTATTGAATGTTGAGCATCGTTACAGACTGGAACAGCGGTTTATTGATATTCTCGATCAGGCAGAAAGTAGTGTAAACTATGCTAACCGTGCGCGTTATCGCCTTGCTGTAAAATATCCGTTTTATCATCTGAATATGTCCTTAAAGCATATCTTTCTGGCGGCATACGATGAAATATTTGTCAACTTCGAGAATAAGCAATCAGGTGATTTATTCGATCGCAATAGGGCATATGTAGCACTGGGATATCAATTTAACCCTTTAGCCAACATCCAGATCGGTTA
>JBGSXH010000492.1:0-8141 GCA_041751515.1 Cyclobacteriaceae bacterium
CACTTCTGAATACAATACTTTTGACATAAGATTGGTATTTGTTTAAAGCATGCAAAATATACAAAATTTGATTAAATTGATAGTGATCACAAACAGCTCCATATTTATTCAAGAATCAATTATGAGGAGCCTGAATAAATAGTGGGGCTCTTTGTAAACAATCCAGCTTCAGAAAAGTAGTCATCTAATTAGGGATATTGTATTAGCATACGGACGTCTTTAAAATAGAACATATTGAACCAAAACCACCAATAAAATGAAACGAACATTACTACATTCAATTTTAGGATTAGCTTTATTTTCATTCTATGCCTGTGACTCCTCTAAGAAAGATGATGAGAAAGAGGCAGTAGGGGATGAAAATACTGAAATTGTTAAAGAAGAGATCACCATTGAGAAAATTGCAGAGACGCCTGACTTTCCTGATGCCATTATTGAGCAAAATGAGCCTGCAGAGGGAGCAAAATTGCAAGCTGGAATGAATAAGTTTTCTTATGAGGTTACCAATTATGAGCTTAGCGCGCAAACTATTGATGCAGATGTGCGTAAGTGTGCCAATTCTCCAGATGGTCAGCATATTCATTTAATACTCAACAATGAGCCGTATACTCCGTATTACGATGCTGAATTTGAGCATGAGCTGGAAGAAGGACATTATGTGGCCCTCTCTTTTCTATCACGGTCGTACCATGAAAGCTTGAAGCAGTACGATGCTTATGTACTAAGACAATTCAATGTAGGTGATTCAGACGAGGAGGATGTAGATCTTTCCACGCCGCACATGTTCTACTCTCGGCCTAAGGGAGAATATGTGGGAGAAGATACGCAAAGAATATTATTAGATTTCTACCTTATCAATACAGACTTAAGTCCTGATGGCAATAGAGTAAGGGCAAAAGTGGATGGTGAAGAATTTATGATCACTTCCTGGGAGCCTTATGCTATTGAAGGATTATCTATGGGCGAACATACGGTAGAGCTAGAGCTGGTCGACAATGAAGGCAATGTCATTGATGGTCCATTCAACTCCGTAGAAAGAACATTTACGCTTAAGGAAGAGTAGTCTTAGTTTAAAAATGATTTTAAGAAACGTCGGCAACCCCGACGTTTTTTTTATCCTTCCAATACCTGTTTAAGAATGTCAACGGATTTTACAGGCTTAAAATTAGGGACGTGCATTTGGTAAAAATTTAACAAAATCTCCAATAGCTTTCTACGAGCAGCGTTAGAGATCTTCACTGTGGCACCTAACTCCGACTGAAGCAGTAAATTCAGGGCAGATAACTCATTGGAAAACATTTGTGCGTCGAAAGTGCCGTTCTTTACTTCTGTGTACAAGTCTTCCGCCATTCCGGGTGCAAACCCTAAATATGCAGATAGTCTTAGTAAGAACTGTAAATGAAAGTTTTCAAAACCCTCTTTACAGGTATCAAGGAAAACCACCGATTCATAAAGAAACTGGAAAAGACGCGGTTCTTCTTCTTCGCTTCGAAGGCATTGCATTAATACTTCCGTGATAAATAGCGCGATTGAAGATCGCTTCATGCTGAAAGGAACATGCTGCAGAGGGTAATTGATGCGAAGTTCAGAAAGTCTGTTCAGTCCTTGCTGCTGCTTATGGTAAACGACCATGTCCAGTAAAGTTAAAGGCTGAAAAAGACCTATTTTATACTTGGATTTTTTACTTCGTACGCCATTCACTAAATAAGATTGTAGGCCAAACTTATCTGTAAATACCCTAACAATGACTGAGGTTTCACCATACCGGATGAAGTTGAGCACGATACCTCTGGTTTTATGCAGCATTTCTTAAAGCTGCTTTTTAGTTCCTTTATTGAGCGCATCTGCATCCTGCTGACCATATAGGTAACATTTTCTGCAGCGTGCCTCATAAGTCTCTTTTTCGCCCAGCATTACTTTTTCTGTGTTATTCACCAGACGATATGAATAGTTGGCGATGGAACCGCACTGCATACATATAGCGTGTAGTTTGGTAACATATTCCGCAACGGCCAGAATGCCTGGTAGTGGACCAAAAGGCTGCGCATTCGAATCCATATCAAGCCCGGCCACAATAACTCTTTTGCCTTTATTGGCCAACTTGGTGCAGACTTCAATAATTTGCTCATCAAAGAACTGTGCTTCGTCTATGCCTACCACGTCGCTATCACCAGCTAAAAGCATGATGTCTTCGGCAAAAGATACTGGGCTGGAGCGTATGGCATTGTCGTTATGGGAAACCACATTACTGACATGGTAGCGGGTATCTATCGCAGGCTTAAATATTTCTACACGTTGACCTGCAATAAGCGCTCGGTTAAGCCTTCTGATGAGTTCCTCTGTCTTTCCAGAAAACATTGAACCACAAACAACCTCAATCCATCCGGAACCGGGTTCTTCTCTTCTTCTTTTACCTGAGTGCGGTTCTATAAACATAGGATGTTGCTGCTAGTAAGAGTAAATTGCTTATTCAGTATACTGCATATGTGGGAGCTTATTTTTTTCGGCTACCTTTATTGTAAGGTGGTCTAAAGCCTTGGTTTGACAGGCTAGCCGTTCATTGTCTTTAAGTCCACGCAATAATGCCATGCGTTCTTCGTGTTCATTTCGAGGTGGGAGCTGTTCTTGCCCCTTAATGACAATCATTAAACAACTGGTACAACGACCTTTGCCTCCACAGGCATGCATATAATCGATACCTTCATTAAGAATATCTTCCAATACGGAATTGGAATTAAAATTGCTGATAACAACTTTATTATTTAAATTTTGTATTACAATATCGGCCATAGCTTAAGCACACAAAAAAACGAAAATTTACCATGGAGAACAAGTTAAACCATGCCGCAATTGAGGCGTATGCGACAGGACTTACAAAAAAGCTGAGCCAGGATTTTTTTAGTACGGCTGATGTTATCCGCGGAGAAGAAATATTAGCCATCTCTCCTGTAAAACAGCTTAATTTGCTGATCATCAAGAATCTGTTTCAGAAATGGAAGAAGGAAACTTCGAAATTGCAAAGTCCTTACTTCAATTATGAAGCTGCCGCCGTCGATGAGGCTTTTCAACAGTTTGTAAATACCTTATCGAAAAACATAGCAATAAAGAAGTCACATTTTGATCCCCTGCTTTTGAAGGCTGCGAAGGAAACCATGTACCTTGTCTTCAAACCATTTGCATTTTATTCAAAAGAAATTAACAATCCTGAAAAAAGTCGCGTAGCGCTTTCTGAATTACAGGATATGCGAAAGTATATAAAGGTGAATGATGCGATGCTTTTGGCCCTAATAAAGCGGTTTCAGGAAGAAGAATTGAAAGAGGTATTCAATGATGAAGCATTTTCTTGGCTCGAAGAAATTTATGAGCAGCATCCGGAAAAAATCTCCTATGCGAATATGCTTCAGCAATTAAATGAAATCCATGCTTTGGAAGAGCATCAAATATTTCTTGAAGTTGCCCCTCCTGCGGCTCCTTCAGCTGAAGTCGAAGAGGAGCGTAGTGGTATTGAATTATCTGAGGCTGGCCCATCAGAAATACAGAAGCGTCAGGTAACTGTGGCATCACCGGTACAAAAGGAAGAAAAGCGTACTGCAACACAATTGTATGAGCAACACCTTCAGAACAATGTGACCACTTTAGCAGATATTCACTCAAAACGACCGATTGAGAATATTAAAAAGCATATAAGCATCAATCAAAGATTTATGTTTGTGAATGAGCTTTTTGAAGGCAATGCAGATGCTTTTAATCAGGCAGTAGATACCCTCGACCAGTGTAAAACAAAGAGTGAAGCGATGGAATTACTCTCTGACCGTTATGGTAACAGAAACGGTTGGGATATGGAAAGCGAAGAAGTGATAGAATTCATGGACATCATCTCTAAAAGATACCATCAATAAATGACTATCTTAAAGACATTTGTGCTCTATGCGCATCCAGCTTTATCAGAATAAACAAGAGGATTGTAAAAGACCAAAGAGAGCTTCCTCCATAGCTGAAAAATGGCAGAGGAATACCCACGACGGGAAATAAACCGATTGTCATTCCTATATTTACTGCGAAGTGAAAGAAGAGTATGGAGGCTACAGCATAGCCATAAAAGCGTGTCATGCGCGATTTTTGTCTTTCAGCAAGGAAGATTACCCGATATAATAATGCGACAAACAGGGTGATTAGCAGCAGACTGCCAATCCAGCCGTGTTCTTCACCAATGGTGCAGAATATAAAATCTGTACTCTGTTCTGGAACGAAATCGAACTTTGTCTGAGTTCCTTCCAGGAACCCTTTTCCTATTAGTCCACCTGAACCGATGGCAATTTTGGACTGGGTAACATTCCAGCCGTACCCAAGTGGGTCTGCTTCGGGGTTCACAAGTGCCTTAATACGATTTTGCTGATGGGGCATGAATACATCCGAAATAACATATTCTACGCTGGTCACCACAACGGCTACCAATACGGCTGTGGAAACTACGTTCCTAATCCGCATCTTTGTTTTTTTACCAAAAACGACAACGGCAATAGCGGTGACGGCAATACCAATGAGGATATGGTCCCTTTCAAAGAGCAAGGCCAGGGCAAATATTCCACCTGCAGAAAGCCCTAAGAGCAGGTAAATGCCAGGAAGTCCTTCGCGGTATAAGGCAAGGCTTAAGATTGCAAATACCATAGCAGTACCTATATCTGGCTGCAAAACGATTAGCAGAATAGGTATCCCTAAAATGCCGGCCACCCGAAGTTGCCCAGACAAGGTAGAAAGCTTTACATTACTGTCTTTAAGATATTTAGCCAAAGCCAGAGAGGTCGCAAACTTAGCAAATTCCGCAGGTTGCAGTCTAAAAGGGCCTATTTCAAACCAGCCTTTCGTTCCGGCAACCTCACGACCAAATAGCAGTACAAATACCAACATGAATATGATGGTACCAAAAATGACATATCCGAAAGTATCATAAAATTTGTAATCTACTATCATAATTACAAATATCAGCACTAGAGAGGTGCCGATCCATATGAGCTGTTTGCCACTATTGAGGCTGGTATCGAAAATGCTTTGATGTGTAGCTTCATCGTATACAGCAGCGTAAATATTAAGCCAGCCCAGAAATACTAGCAAAGCATAGAATATGATGGTCAACCAGTCAACCTTATTGCCCGATATAATTTCCCGGTTTCTCATTGTGCAAAATCTCCTATTTTCACGTACTCTTCCAGTTTAGGTCTGGTAATGCTTCCTCGAATGTGTTTTTCTATCAGTAAGCTGGCTGTTGAAGCTGCTGCTCTACCGCCCCATCCTGCATTTTCCACATAAACGGCAATTGCTATTTGAGGATTTTCTTTTGGAGCGAATGCCATAAATACCGAGTGATCTTCTCCGTGCGGATTTTGCGCTGTACCGGTTTTGCCACAAATGACAATATCTTTAATAATAGCCTTGTTAGCAGTGCCTCTTAACGCATCCTGCATTCCGTCAACGACTACATTGAAGTGCTGTGGATCGATGCCAACAGATCTTCGCTCCTTAAATTCAGCAGGGATATCGTTTTCGCCAGAAATGGATTTTACAATATGTGGCGTGATATAATAGCCTCTATTGGCTACGATGGCCGCTAAATTTGCCATTTGCATCGGGTTGACCAGCATTTCTCCTTGTCCAATACTTAGGGAGTAAACGGTACTGAACTTCCATCTTTTGGCACCATAAATTTTATCATAATATTCCGGACCTGGTATTTGGCCTGCTCTTTCATTGACGATGTCAGTACCAAGGCTATGTCCAAGGCCGAAGTTTTCAACATATCCTTTCCATTTTCTCAGGCCTATCTGCGAGTCTTCATACGTATTTTCTGAAACTTCCTGATTAATGATTTTCCTGAAAACATGATAAAAGTAGGGATTGCAGGAATGTTGAATAGCACCATGCAAATTTACCGGGTTAGGGTGATTATGACAATTCACTGGTCTGCGATTGCAGAAATGAGAAAAGTCTTCAGTAAGCACTCCTTCCTGCAGGCCAATAAGGGTCTGAACGATTTTAAAGATTGATCCTGGTGGGTACATGGCACTCGCTGGCCTGTTTATTAATGGTTTTAGACTGTCTTGTTGCAGCGCCAGATAATTTTTGCCAAAATCTCTACCTGACAAAAGGTTAGGGTCAAAGCCAGGACTGCTGACAATACTTAATATTTCTCCGGTTGCCGGCTCTATGGCCACTACGCTACCTACTTTCCCTGCAAGCAGCTCTTCTGCATAGGCCTGTAGTTCGATATCGATCGTGGAAGTTATATTTTGTCCTGGAATGGATAAAGTATCAAAATCACCTTGCTTAAATGCCCCCTTTTGAATGCCGCGGACATTTACCATTTTATATTGAATGCCCCTTTTTCCTCTCAGTGGCTCTTCGTACATGGATTCCAGCCCGTTAATGCCTATATAGTCTCCGCTTCGGTAATACTTGGCGGAGTCTGCCTTCAAACGGCGATCACTGATTTCACCAATGTACCCTAAAGTATTAGACAGTACAGGATAAGGATAGGCCCTTACGGTCCTTGCCTGAATAAAGAAGCCTGGATAATCGATGAGCATGTCCTGAATACGGGCAAATTTTTCACTCGAGAGTTGCTTCATAAAGGTAGACGCCTTTACATAGCTGTATTTTTTGGCAGATTGTAATTTGCCTTCAAATTCCTCTTTGGTGATATCAAATAGCTGGCAAAATGCTAAAGTGTCAGCAACCTTCGCTTCCTTAGGTATGACCATTAAATCATAAACAGGATTGTTATAGACGATCAGCTTATTATTCCTATCGTATATAAGTCCGCGGTAGGGATATTCAATTACCCGCTGCACAATATTATTCTCCGCAGCAAGCTTATAGTTTCCATCCATCACCTGAATGGAAAACAGCTTCCCGAGATACACCAAAGCGACCAGCGCTATGGCAAACTGAATAATATAACGACGGTTTACGATCATATACTTCTACGAGGAGAGTAGAATAAATATTGTAATAATACCAGCAGTACAAATGTGAATATAGCACTGAAGAATGCTTTTCCCAAAGTAAGCCAAAATAGCTGAAAACCACTGGCTTCCAGAAAGAATAAAACTAAGTGGTGTATGAAAATCAGGGCAAATGCATAACGGGCAAACCATTCCATTCCCAGCAATTTAAGTACAGGTCCTGTACCCACTTCATAGCCGCCTCTTGGCGTATTCAGGTGTACCCAATAAGGTCTCAAATACATCATCACTACGCAGGCGGCGGCATGAATACCGAGGGTATCGTAGAAAATATCTAACACAATGCCTGTACCAAAGCCAAGCAACATTAAAGTAAGTTTCCCGGTTTCAAATGGCAGTAACAATAGAAATGCCACATAGATATAACTAAATGCTACATCAAACAATACGAGGTTGCGCACCAGCAGTACTTGCAGCAATAGGTATAAGAAGAATGTAAATACCTGTACTATGGCGTTTTGATTATTCATTCGGATTTAACACTTGCTGTTCTAAAGAATCTTTTTCCTGCTTCATGAAATTCTCTACAAGGTAAACGAATGAAAGCCGGCTGAAATCTGTACTTAAATCTATTTTTATCTCAAAGAAAGTAGCATTCTCCTGAATATTCACCTCAGATATAGTGCCTACGGAAATGCCTGGAGGGAATAGTGCATTATAGCCTGAAGTCACTATGCTGTCACCTTTGCGAACATCAACATGGCGCGGTATGTAGTGAAGGTTTGCTTGGCGGGAATCTCTGCCATCCCAGCGGGTACTGCCAAAAGCAGCACTGTTTTTAATCACTGAAGAGATGAGCAGGTCCGTATGCAATAAACTGATAACCGTGCTATAATTTTTTGACACAGCTTTTACTCTTCCCACGACACCATCAGTACCTAAGACCCCCATACCGGGAACAACACCCTCATCGGATCCGATATTCAGGGTAATGTAGTTATTAAACCTGCTGGTGGAGTTGTTGATTACTTTTGCAGGAATGAATCTGTATTGCTTCGTTGCTAAAGTATCGTTCACCGGAAGACTCTCACCGGGCACAAACAGACTGTCCTGCCTATTATATAAGACATGCTTCAGCGCAGCATTCTCCCTGGCCAACTGCTGATTTACAGATTGCAAATT
>JBGSXH010000493.1:0-5838 GCA_041751515.1 Cyclobacteriaceae bacterium
GCAAAAAGGCTATACATAGTGTTAAAATGCTTTTTTTCATCTTGTTATACTAAAGTGTATGATACTTATTAATTGATTTAAATTATTCCTTTTCCAGGTTTTTCAAATTGTCCATGCCCTTGATATCCATGGTTGCTGATAGTTTTGAGATTTGCTTCAAATCTATATCACCAACCAGGGACAGGATGAAAAAATTGTTGAGTTCACCGGATAACATCAGCAGCTCCTTCACTTTGCCGTCGCCTTCTGTGATAAGAAACTTCAGCTGCTGCCCGCCATCACGAATAGTCATCAACTCTTCAAATTTATTGCCGCTCAACTTTTTGAAAGCTTCATTGTACATGCTCATGCCATCCACTTCGCTGGAGCTAAGGATCCGAAGACCATCCAGCTGACCGATAATGTGCATCAGCTCCTCTTCATCTCCATCCTTAGGCAACTTTGCAAACATTTTAAACATCTTCTTACTGATGTATATGTTCGAAAACCGCTCATCATCGGCATAAGTATTAAAATAGGCGTTGATAGCGTCATGCTGGGCCTGCACTTTATTCCCTAGCAATAGTATGCCCAATAATGAGCAAATGATTAGCTTTTTCATATTTTTATCGATTATATCTTAATAATTTTAATTATCCGCTTTATCGTCAAAGAGCTGTTGTACTGCATTCAGTTTGCCCAGCGCTCTCGTTTCATCTGCTCCGGCATTTATTTTTCCGGAAATTAAAATCAATACTTCTTTCGTTGTGTCATAAGCATATTGTGCCTCCAATTGCCTGCTCGCATATAATTCCTGCTGCTGATGCGTATTTTGCAAAGAAAAATATACCGTAAAACTTAAAGACAATACAAAGCAAGCTGCAGCCACATATTGCCATATTTGCATCATATAATCAGGCTGTTTGCTGGGAGCGGAAGGAGCTTCAAACTTTCTGTTGCTCTTTATGTCACCCTGGTTTTTAAGGTACTGAAAATACGCAGCCTCTTTATCTGTCTCATTCGCTTCAGTGGCTGCTGCGTCTTTCAGCCATTTTTCGTCCTGTACACTGGTTTTGCCTTTCCAGTATGCGTTGGCTTTATCCTTGAAATGTTTTGCGCTCATAATTTTCGATTTTATCGATGAAAGACTTAATGCTCTTCCGGGCCCTGAAAAGGCTTATTTTCACTCCACTGAGTTCAATTTCAAGTATGGTAGCAATTTCCTCGTAGCTATAACCTTCTATTTCCCGTAGCTGAAAGACCATCTTTTGCTTGTCGGGCAGCCTGTCGATTCCTTTTTCAATCCATGCCCATTTTTCCTGCTGCTCAGCATTGTCATCTGAAACGCTGAGTTTGCCAAGTGTTGCTTCAGCATTATCATCCCGATACTTGTAGGCAGATGATTTTAGCTTATCGAGGCATGCGTTCTTAACCATTTGCATCGTCCAGCCACTGACATTTTTTATTTTATGCAAGCCTTCCTGATTTTGCCATACTTTCATAAGCATGTCCTGAACAATGTCTTCTGCTTCCTCACGATTGGCCATCATCCGTAAGGCAAACCGGAAACATTGGTCCTGCATGGGTAATACTTGCTCATGGAAGATTTTTTTATTCATGATATCGGGTTGACGATTGGGCTGGCAGGAAGTTACAAGGCTAAATGAAATATTTAATTTTTTCTACATTGGGAAGGGCTCGAGCCTGTAGCAATAGTAAAAAAGTATTTTACCGCAGTTAAGCCAATGATGATCTACGATAAGGATTTCAATTAATTAAGATATAATGATCTTTTTTAACATTTTTTAAGAAAAGGAATGCGTCCTTTTGCCTTGCTTTGTCGTCAGTATAAAAGTAGCCCACAGCAGAAAATGGGCATTTCATAACCTCAACATCAATGATCATGAAAAAACACCAGATCACTTTATTTATTTTGCTTTTTGCATTGGGAGGATGCTTAAGCTATAATTTAATGCCCTTAATGAAGCTTAAAGGGGATAATAGAGCAGTTTGCATTCCCGGTCCACAATCTCCTGGAATGACGAAATTGGGATTGGAGCAAAAGGTGGTGGCCAACGTGATGCATGAGCACCCCAAAATGGTACTTATTATGATGGCCAAAACAAAAAATAAGCGATCGCAAAATGAGTATATGACTACAGAGCCGGGGAGAGGTAGTGCTGTTATTCGCGGATTATAAAGCCTACAATACTGTAGCCGGTATTGGCAGTATTTTCATCAAATGCGATGACCTCAACTTCAAAATTGCCATTTTCTTCCACAGCAAAATTGGCTTGGAATGTGCTGGACTTGCCAGTGTAAGTGAGCGGGCTTTCCTGGATTATTTCTCCGTCTTTTTTAAGGTGCGCGATCAAAGTATAGTCATTGCTATCCCAGATGCCATCGGGTTGAACGGGGCAACCGCACATAAGCACAATATTCGCCTTAACTTCAATTTCTTTTGTTCCCTCAATCACTTCATGGGTTTGCGGACTCAAAATATCCACTGCAAAACCATGGATATAGACAACGAGCCCATCGCCTAGAATATTTTTCCCCGGAAACATCCATAGTGCTGTACTGGCAGTAATCTTCGCATTGCCATTGTTTTGGGGCGCGATGACGGTGACGTTAACTTTGGTAGGGCGTTCAATAAGAACTTTCGCTAAGAAGGCCGATGTTGCTTCGGTGCTAATTTGTTGACGCCTTTTTCTTGGCGTTTTCATGATCAGTTCGGTATCACCTGTACTTCCTGTTGTGACGCCTTCAGCAAGTAAGGCACCTGTAACCGCATCATGTACCATCACCCTGGCACCACCAATAGAACTGCCTATAAATTTGGCATCGACCGCCTTAGCGCGAATGGTCAGCAGTGTGGTATCCTGCGCATATGTGGCGCAGGATAAAATCATCAACAAACATGCAAACGTTAACTTCATCTGAAGATTAGTTTCTCTCTGCTTCTTCGGCATCTACATCAATGTCTCCGCAGTATTCATCAAGTAATTCTGAGGCAAGATCCAGCCCCTGCTCTTTAGCTGTTTGCCAATCGTGGCAGGCACCCTGCACGTCTTCCAGTTCTAAACGAACTGAGCCGCGGTTTAAGTAGGCTTGAGGGTAATCTTCCTGCAGATCAATGGCTTGCGTATATTGTTGAATTGCTGCCTGAAAATTTCCCATTTTATAGTTAGAGTACGCTTTTTCGAAAAAAGCTTCAGGGTATTCCGGTTCGATTGCCAAAGCCAGGGTATAATCTTTTAGAGCTTCCTCATCTTGTTCCAAAGCCGATTTGCAAACGCCACGTAAGTAATAGCCTTCTGCCACTTCCTCTTCCTCTAAAAGCTCATCTAAAACGTATATTGCTTCTTCATAAGACTTTTCTTCATACAAAGCATAGGCTTCATTCAAATATTCATCGGATTCCTGAGCAATAAGAGTGGAAAGACTACAAAATACGGTAGCAATAGTAAAAAATAAGTACTTCTTCATACGGTTATAAAAAAAATGTGGTTACAAATGAGAATGGGTGGTCTTAGCTATTGCGATCTGCGAAATAGTCGTCTAAAATTCTTTGGGATCTGCCCTGTTCGTGCTTTTCTACATACAGCTTTACGGCATTCTGAGCTCCCGGAGTTACCCAGCCTGCCATAACACTACTGGAAAAATCATTGCGAAGGATGGCAGCAATGCCCTGTGCTTCAAGCTGATCCTTCAAAAAGTACGCCTCTGTTAGTGTGCCGGTATATACCAGGCCAATATCTTTTGCAGGTTGGTTAATCATAAAATTATTTGCTATATTAAACAAAACGCTAAAGTTTTAGAATGGTTTTGCGTTTTGGAAACACTCTTCAACTAAGTTCATTTCTCACTTATGGCAACCTTACATCAGGAAACTTCCGCAATCGATAGCATAGCCTCTCTTTTAGAAAAAATTAGTGATGACCAATCTTTAAAAATTGCCCACTATTGTCAGTACAGTAACGGCAACGATTGCACATTTTACAAAATTCAATTTGAGGGAGCGAATGAGCTCAAAGTAGGCTATATTTTTTATAATGTGAGTACCTGTAAAGTTTACCGGGCGCGTTATAAAAAAATGGCTGTAGCTATACCTACTGACGTGTTCGATCTATTGCTGGACATTTATAATTATGAAAAGCGTCGCAGGTGAACATTGTCACTAATTGCGTTATTTAACCTTGACTACTATCGCTTATTCGCACATCGGCAAAAACCAATTTTTGATTTGCCTCACAATTTTGCTGGATACCCATACCTATGTGACAGGTCTTCATAGTGTCTTCCAGCCAAAAGATATTGAGTTGCTCAACCCTTTCAATACATCCCTCTATAACAAACCTTAAAGTTAGTTAACAATTTTCCTGTCTTTCTATTTTTTTTTATTCAGTGCATACTGAATTGCTGTTAAATAAAACAATCGGTGATTTTTCAGGTTCGATTCTACATAACTATCTGAAAATTAAATACATAAATCATGAAAATAGTAGCAATAGTCTTTGCTGTCCTTATTGCAATGCTAGTCATTACCTACCTTTTTCTTCCTGCGATCCTTACCAATCAAATTAACAAGCAACTGGGTGCAATGGAGGGTTATGATGGTAAAATAGACGGCGTAGATATTGCCATTTTAGACGGGGGATATGCCATAGAAGGTTTTGAGTTAAATAGCATTGTCAATGAAGATACAATACCTTTCATAATTATACCACGTACAGCACTAGCATTAGAATATCGTCCATTACTCAAAGGAAAAGTGGTTGGCAGTCTAAAAATTGAGGAACCTGTGATCAGGTTGATCTCCGAGGAGGCAGAGGAACCGGAAGAAGCGCTTGATATACCGAAAATGTTAGAAGATTTATTGCCAATTCAGATCAATAAGTTCGAAATCGTCAATGGAACCATCGACATGTACGATATGGTTTCAGACCCTCCAATGGATATTTACCTGCATGAATTGTATGTAACTGCTGTTAACCTGACAAATGTTGAAGAGGAAAATGAACCGCTGCCGGCAGATATGCAAATGAAAGCAATTACGATCGGTGGAGGTGTGTTGAATATGCATGTGAAGCTGAACCCATTGAAAACAATTCCTGACATCGACCTGGATATGTCTATGGAAGATATGGACATGACGGCTTTAAATGATCTATTTAATGAACACGCAAGTTTTACCGTAGAGAAGGGTACTTTCAGTGTTTTTAGTGAGATTGTTGTGAAAGACCGGCAACTATCGGGATATATAAGACCCATAGCGGAAAATCTTGATATATACGATGGTCCGGATGAAAATCAAAGTTTTTGGAGAAATGCCTGGGAAGGTGCTTTGGATGCTGTCACGAACGTGTTTAAAAATCATCCGAAAGACAAATTTGCGACAGAGATGCCCATCGAGGGGACTATTGACGAAGCTGATCCTGATATATGGGCTACCATTGGTGGTATCTTCTACAATACATTTATAGAAGCGATGGAAAAGGGCATTACCGATGAGAAGTCATTCGAAAATCTAAACCCGGAAAAATAACCTTAATGACTGATGCAGGCGGGATCACGATGGATTCCGCCTATTTTATTTCCGATGACAAAGGATACTTCAGGCCTTTTGTAGTTTCCAGTACCGCCTTGACGGAGCCGACTAATATACTGGCCTCTACCTGTACAGGTACCTTGTTCCTATCGTCGGTGACCCACACCGTCATGTCTTCACCACCACTGAAAATAGTGCCCTCCACCAGCAAGGGCCGAAACTTTATTGTCTTAAATTTTCGGCCATTTCTGGTTTTAATGGTTTCTCTTCCCATATATCTGATATAAAGATCATACGCTTTATTGTCA
>JBGSXH010000494.1:0-3241 GCA_041751515.1 Cyclobacteriaceae bacterium
TTACTAATCCTACGCAGGGCAGTACTGAAGGGCTGAACATGCAAATCATCAGACAGTAAGACAGCAAGAAGCAGTTGATACAATTGTCAAAGTCTGCTGCGTCACAGGTTTTGACTGAAGGCAGGTCCGGGTGTTCACACAAGGTCTGCCTTTTTTATTCCCTGTGAAAATCTACCGGCAAGTGATGGAAAAAACCATGCAGTACCTTAATCAATAGGGCAGGCCCCCGCCACGCTGCAGGCCACCCACAAGCCGGCGGGGTCAGGCTCTCGGCACTCGCCGGCCATTCCCCTCCAAGGCCATTTCGGGCTCAGACAATCGCCTCCATCCTTCCTGCAAAAACAGTGCATGCAGCACATTCCTGCCATCAGACTTTAATGCAGGCAAAACATGAATAGACGACAAATCTGCCAGAACGTATTGTATTATCGGTATACGAGGCAAGCGGTGAAAAGCAGTTTTGTAATGCACAGCCGAGCCCAATGACAACTACAAAGCATGTCAAAACATGTCAAAAATTTGTACATTGTGGGCAAAAATCAACTTCTATGGACTTGCAGAAACATTATCAGCAACTTTATCTGAATGCAGTCGAGGCCATCAAGAAGGATGAATACAGCATTGACGATGCCATCGGCGATCCTGCTGACCAACGGCTTGGACTTACCCTGATCATTCGTCCTTCCCATAAAGTAGTCGCCCGGATAAAGCAAATTTTAGCGGCACTCAGCATCGCTGCGCCCGGGCAGTACATTTATCCGGATACCGCTATTCATATCACAGCTTTGTCCATCATCAACTGCTATACAGGTTTTCGCAGTGAAGCTATTTCTTTGCCCGACTATATAGCGCTTATAGAAGAGAGCTTGCAGGAGATTAATGCTTTTGACATGCAATTCAAGGGAATTACGGCTGCCAATACAGGCGTCATGCTGCAAGGGTATCCTGGCAGTCCTTCGCTGGAAGATTGGAGAAACAAGCTGAGGAGTATATTCAGGCATGCTGACCTGGAGCAAAGCATTGACAAAAGGTATATCATACAAACCGCACATGCTACCGTAATGAGGTTTCGCAAGCCACTGGAAAATAAGGCGGCTTTATTGGCATGTTTGCAGCATTTTGAAGACTATGATTTTGGCACTTTCAAGGTGAAGGAAGCAGTGCTGGTAGTCAACGATTGGTACCATACTGCAGCTAAAACCAAGGAGCTGGCAAAATTTTCATTTTAGCATGCAAGAAAGCTGGACAATGACCAGACACGTATTTTCATGCCTTCTATAAAAGCAGGGAGGACAAATCAAACAGAGGAGGGCTTCGGAAACAGCTGAGCAATGGGTCTGTCAGCTCAAAAGGCTTCTCCAATAAATATATAAAAAGCATCGCCTTCGCCAGTAATGGCATAGTCTAGTCTTACAAAAATGTCTTTTTTCGGGAATAGCAAAAATCGCAGCCCAGTCCCGACAGCACCTTTTAAATTATTGAAGGAGACCTGAGCGCTTTCATTATATACTGTACCGGCAGAGGCAAAAACTACTGCACCCAATCTTTTGGTAAAGTTCAACGGAATGGGGAGAAAGCGATATTCCATTTGCGCTGCCAAAAGGTTTTTGTCCCTATATCGGCCCATATAATAGCCCCTCAAAATTTTTGGGCCACCCAGCTGAGGAAGCTGGTTGAAAGGGACATCCCCAATATTAAATTGTCCCAGTAACTGCAATGCCAAAACCTGGTGCTTACGGAATGCTTTAAAATACCGAGTATCACTGATGAGGTAGGAAAAGTTATAGTCACTGCCCCAATGTCTGCTGGAGTGCAGGAAGGCCAGCTCCGAGAAGTGGCCATTGCGAACATTGAGCACATTATGTCGAGTGTCCAGTACCAATCCCAAGCCAAGACCAAAGTTATTGGCACCATTTTCCCCAATGATGCCGGGGTCCTGCTCCACAAGTTCGGGATTGCTGAAACTAACACCGGTAGTACGGCTGAATTCCATTTCAACCCCGGCGAAGAAGTTCTTGCTGATTTTTTTTAATACCCTTTCTTTGATGATAAATTGCGAGATATCAACCATTTGTTCATCCGCTAGTCGGGCATCAATGCCAACACCATAAAACAACATTGGAAAGCTCTGGTAGCGCAAGTCGCCAAGGTAAAACCATTCGTTATTATCACTGTACAGGGCATGTTCCAGAAAAGCCCCGTATTGCCTTTCCAGCGTATAGAAAATTCTGCCGCTGAACTCACTTAGCCTGTTAGTAGTGTCCTGATGCCTGTAATAGAGGTAAAGCCCGCTGAAGCCAACTTCTAAATTTGTTTCGGGAGAGAAACCTATGGTAGGATAAACCAGGAATTGTGGTTTGGCAGCATCTGTCGTATCTACCGCAAACCCGCCCAAATACCTTTGAAAGCGGGAAGGGTCCTGTCCCTGCAGATGATAGCAAATGAACAAACATATAAATGAGGCAAATATCTTCATAAAAAAGGAGCATCACATGCCATTTGGCGCCGTAATGCAAACAAACCTAAGGCATAAGTGCAAATACTGCTATAACAAGCGTACTAAAGCGATGAAATGTTTCGAGAAGCAAAGAGGTCATGCCATACTCAACAATCGTAAGCAAAATTGTTCTAAATCGCGAGCAGCACTTGCACATAGTTTGCCAACGATCTTTATTCCTACAATACTACCAAAAAACTCGATCAGATTAAAAGTGCACTGTACAGATTGCAAGTATAAGCAAATTGTTATAGGTTTAAACAATTATAATATATCCGCAACTGTTGCGCTATGTATTCCCTATGGAACAAATAGCGCAACAGTTGCGTGAAGCAAATCGTTATCGCCAACCTTATGACGACAACCCGATAATTAAACGCCTCATTGAGTTACTACACATTTGGTCTATCAAAGCAAACTTTCCTTCGTGCTTCAATCTGCCTCTGTAATGGTTGCAAAGTGAGCCAACATATTTCTGACCTTCTTCAAGCGGAAATATTTGTAATAGTTTTTCGTGCAGTTTTTTATCTGAAATCTTTGCAACCAAAGGCTCTGCGACCTTATATAGTTGCCACCAGTCCAACGATTGAAGAAAGGCTGGCGATAATCGAGTGGATGGCCGCAGACCATAAGCCTGCGGAGCACCCCTCACACCACTGTACGTACGGGTCTCGTATACAGCGGTTCACTGGATTGTAGGTTGCGATTTGAGGTAATAGGAAAGCATTGCTTCATAACCTTTCC
>JBGSXH010000495.1:0-1668 GCA_041751515.1 Cyclobacteriaceae bacterium
GGCGTGACGTTGGAGTAGGTGCTTTGGTAACTGCAATATTGTTCAAAATAGGGGAGGTGATTATTGGTATAGTAATTAGCCAGACAGACATTGCTTCAACGTACGGAGCGGCGGGTTCCTTAGCTGCTATTTTGCTTTGGGTGTTTTATAGTACCGTCATTTTGATGATTGGGGCAGAGTTTACACATGTGTACACCCACAAATTTGGGAGGGATATCAAACCTAATAAGCATGCCATTATGGTAGAAGTAAGGGAAATAGAGAAGAAAAAGTAAGGTTTTTCTCTACTTCCCCTGTAAACACCTGCAGAACAGTTAATTATTGTTTGGGATGGTTTTGATTCTCCTCCTCTTCCACAGCCTTCATGAAATCACTGGTACCTTTATCAGCATAAGTACCGAAAGCATCAACCAACATCCCTTTTCTGCCATCTTTTGTTTCAATGGCATAAAGGATGCTCATATCTGCCGGATCAGATTCACCTTCAAAGCGGTAATGCTTGATGATCGTCACTTCGTTGCTGGCAAATGATACTTTATCGTCGCTTGTACACAGTTTGCCTTCCTTTACCTGGAACTGCTCCGAATAACCTTCTTTTGAGAGATCATTCGTTTTTTTTGACAGTGCCGTCATATAATTTTTAAGCTCATTGTCTTCTTTAGGATCCATAGGTTGCTCTGTTTAGTAGTTTTATGGATAACACGGAGGATTGTGAAAAGTTAAATTCATTTTTAGTGTGTTTTTTAATTGTGCAACTACTTGAGAGACAATTATTTTGAAATTCAAGCAACCAATTAGCACCGTTCGTCATCTTTAACATACCACTCAAATAAAGTAAGCAAGATACATTACATACTTTAGAACCTTGCAATGCATAGTAGCGTATTAATACCTAGAATCAGCTCTTTAATTAAATTATAAATATTATGAAAACGCTTCACACTATCCTTGTTTTTTTTGCAGGCCTTTCCTCCCTTGCAGCTAATACCGCCCCTGATGCAGTTCTGAAATGCGCCTCTGTTAATTTCAAAACTGAAGAAGTCACTGCTTTTGACAATCCGTCTTATGTTGGCACTTTAGAAAAGATCACCTTTATCAACGATAGCGAAGAGGCGATCATATTCGAGACAATGACTTTAGAATTCGTCAAAGGCGATCATGTCTTACACACGGAGAGCATGAATGCTGAAGACATTTATAAAGCGGCCAATACTTCTTTCGAATACGCCAAGTCAGGTTTGTTTGAGAATTTGGTTCCCTGTGGTAGTGCTCCTGCATATTCTCGTACGATGGGTGCCGGTGAGTGTTTGATTATTCAGACGAAAACCTATGTTTTGAATGAAAAGCCAGAGAAGGTGCGAATAGTTGCCAAAGCGTTAAGCGGTGATGCTACAATAGTTGAACTATCATATGAAATCTCATTATTCCAGACGATTACTCCTGTGAAACTACCTGCCTTTGCGGGTTGAGATGCAACAGCTATATCCATTAGTTAGAAATGGATTAACACGAAGGCCTTTGGACATTCCAAAGGTCTTTTTTTTGTGAAAATTCAAGCTTGAGGCTTTACATTTTTATTTTCTTTGTTAAAGACACTAAATATTTTAATTTTGTGCAAACTAAAAAATGGAATCAAATGAGCGTTTTAGTCAATAAAAACTCCAAGGT
>JBGSXH010000496.1:0-8406 GCA_041751515.1 Cyclobacteriaceae bacterium
GGGTTCATGATGCAATTCAATTACTCTTCTTGCCCCACCTTCCTTAATATGATAGCGGTGATAATCGCCCTCTTGCCCTACTTTGTTAAAGCCCAGGACATCGACCAGGTACTTGTCCATCATTGTAACTTCTCTGCAGGACAATACCGCACTGTGCAGACCGCGAATACCATGATCTTTGGAGATTTCATCTGTAGTCCATGCATTTCTGGTATCGTTATCATCTCCGAAAACAGCAATACCTACACCCGATGGATCTTCAAACTGAATGAACTTTTGACCAAATCGCTCTGTAATCCCGCTATGCTTCACCTGATGCTTTGTCAAGTGCTTTTCCCAAAAAGGAAGTGCGTCAGAATGAACGGAAAAACCCGACACCTCTATTTGCCCGGAGCCTTTGGTCCCGTAAACATTTGCTTTTTTGAACGGAAACGTGGTCCAGACCGAGCCAACTTCTGCATCGGCGTTGGCATAATAAAGGTGGTAAATACTTGCACTACCGTCAAATAATACCGTTTGTTTGATCATGCGCATCCCTAAAACCTGAGTAACAAAATCAATGTCTTCCTGCGCAGTGCCTACACTCACTGTGAGATGGTGCAGCCCCGTGATATATTCATTAGGATTCATAAGAAGTAAATTTTGATTAGATGTATCAAAATAATCAAAATATTTTAAATATGTACTTAAATGCAAACATTTGTTTTATATAAGAACATAGTTAGATCTATGATGCTATGTTAAAATCACCCCAAAAAAGAAGTTCATTAAAGATGGGAATTTGGTACTTTTAGCACGAACCTTCGATATAGACAAAGGGATTTATGAACAACTATATTTTTAACCAGACATTCGAGAAACTAGGATATTCTGATTCCCAACTCCTCAAAGCTGACTATGAAAACTGTCAGTTCATCAATTGTGATTTTGCTGAGGCTGATTTGAACGGCATTCAGTTCAGCGATTGTAACTTCTCTGGTAGCAACCTAAGCATGGCCGAGATCAGGAATACTACCTTCAATTCGGTTACCTTCAAAGATTGTAAAATGCTCGGTCTGGCATTTGATCGCTGCAATACATTCGGATTTTCAGTCAGATTTGAGCAGTGCATTCTCAATCATAGCTCATTCTATAAAATGAAGATGGCAAAGACGTATTTCAGGAACTGTCAATTGCAGGAAGTTGATTTTGGTGAATCAGATTTATCTGCTACTATCTTTGCCAACTGTGATCTTTATCGCGCTACCTTTGAACGGACGAATCTGGAAAAAGCCGACTTTCGTTCTTCTTACAATATCAGTATGGATCCAGGGCTTAATCGCATGAAGAAGGCTAAATTTTCGTTGAATGCAGTTCCAGGCTTATTGCTCAAATATGATATCCATATTGAAACCTAACGGGTTTCTACTCGAAACTGCTAAATGATATAAAACGGGACAAAGTTCTGTACTTTTCCATAGTACTATTCCTCTAGGCTTAGTATATTTCATCATAAAGATTTTTTGATAACCCCTTTAATAATGATGCGCCCATTCTATTTATTTAGTATCCCTTTGATGTTTATTTTTCTCACTACAGCCTGTGAAACTTCGCAGCAACAAGAGCAGGAAGAAGATGGTTGGAAGAGCTTATTCGATGGTCAGTCCCTGGACAACTGGAAAATAGTCGGTGGTGAAGCCGATTATGTAATTGAAGATGATGCCATTGTTGGTATATCTAAATACAATACCCCTAACTCCTTCCTTTTGCATAAGTATACTTTTGAAGATTTTATCCTAGAACTTGACATTAAGGTGGAGCATGCGTCGAGTAATTCAGGAGTCCAAATCAGAAGCATCTATGAGCCTGAAGGCAATGAAGGCCAGGGTTTGGTTTATGGCTATCAGGTGGAGTTAGATCCTACAGACCGAGCCTGGACTGGCGGCATTTACGACGAAGCCCGCCGCGGCTGGTTATATCCGCTTTCTCTCAATCCGAAGGCACAGGAAGCCTTCAAAATGGGAGAATACAATCATTTTCGCATAGAAGCCATCGACAACGAAATACGCACCTGGGTCAATGGTGCACCTGCCGCGTACCTCGTAGACGACAAAGATGCAGCAGGATTTATTGGTTTGCAGGTGCACAGTATTGGTTCGCAAAAGGAGGAAGGTCAAAAGACTTTTTTCAGGAACATCCGCATTAAAACAAAGAACTTTGACCCAAAAACACCCGATTCTTCCATGTTTGTTGTCAATACAATACTGAATAAGTTAAGCGATTTTGAAGAGGACCATGGCTGGCGTTTGCTGTTTGACGGGAAAAGTAACGATGGTTGGAAAAGTGCCCATAAGGACGACTTTCCGGACGTTGGCTGGACAATTAATGAGGGCGTTCTTACCATTGAAGCTTCAGACGGCGGCGAATCAACCAATGCCGGTGATATTGTCACCACGGAAAAATTCAGTGCCTTCGACCTGGCCTTTGAATTTAAAATGACCGAAGGGGCCAATAGTGGGGTGAAATATTTTGTCACCCTGAAAGAAGGCAATGAAGGCTCTGCCATCGGTCTGGAATACCAGATACTGGATGATGAAAAACATCCTGACGCCAAGATGGGCAGAGATGGCAACAGAACGCTTGCATCTTTGTATGATCTCATCACTGCCGAAAAACAGGAACGCTTTATTAAACCTATTGGCGAATGGAATTCTGGAAGAATAGTTGTAACACCGGACAATATGGTCACCCACTACTTGAACGGCACTAAAGTGCTCTCGTATGAGAGAGGTTCCGAATCTTACCGAAACCTCGTGGCTCAAAGTAAATATGATCAATGGGATGCCTTTGGAGAAGCTCCAGAGGGTCATATCCTTTTACAGGACCATGGAGATGAAGTAAGTTTCAGGAATATCAAATTAAAGGAATTGTAAACCAGGCATTTTAGAAATCATTATGATAGATAAAAACGAATCCCGCAGGACATTTATTAAGAAATCTGCTTTGGCCTCGGCCGGCATTAGTCTTGGAGCATTAGGGTTTTCAGCGAAAAGTTATGGCAAGATTATGGGTGCAAACGATCGCGTCAATATAGGAATCGTGGGTTTTTCCGATCGCGCCAAACATACCCTGCTGCCTGCCCTGCATGGCCATTCCGAAAAACTCAATTTTGAAATCACTGCGGTATCTGATATATGGAATCGTCGCCGGGATGAAGGGGTGGCTTTTGTCAAAGAGCTGACAGGCAAAACCATCAAGACCGCCCGAAACAACGAAGAGTTGTATGAAAGAAAAGATGTAGATGCCGTTATCATCAGCACGGCAGATTTCCAACATGCCTTGCATTGCAAAGAAGCGGTGGAAGCCGGTCGGGATGTATATGTTGAAAAGCCTTTTGCGGAAACGATGGCCGACAACCGGGCGGTGCGCGCAGCTGTGGAAGCGTCGGATCGCATCATTCAGGTAGGTTCGCAAAGGCGCAGTGGCAACAACTACCACGCTGCCAACGATTTTATCCGTTCGGGAAAATTCGGTGATATAGTGATGGTTGAAATGACCTGGAATGTCAATCAACCAGGGCGCTGGCGGGTGCCCCATCTGGTGGACTCCATACAAAAAGAAGATACTGACTGGGACCGGTTTCTGATGAACCGTCCCAAAGTCGCTTGGGATCCCAGAAAATACATAGAATATAGATTATTCTGGCCTTACTCCTCCGGCATTCCCGGCCAATGGATGGCCCACCAAATCGATACCGTCCACTGGTTTACCGGCCTGGAACATCCCAGAAGCGTTGCTGCAAATGGCGGCATTTACCTCTGGAAAGATGGTCGGGAAAATTTCGATACCATGACCGCCGTGTTTGATTATGGTCCGGAAGATGATCAATCCAAAGGATTTCAGGTCGTTTATTCTTCCCGGTTTACCAATTCTGCTGGCGGCACCAAGGAAATTTACTACGCCAATGGCGGAGAGCTGAACCTGGCCACCAATAAAATTACGCCCAATGGCGGCCTTGAATCCGAGCATTCTGAAGCCATGAACATGCCTCCCAACTTACTCGAAGAAGTAACTCTTGCCGAAGAAAGTCAGGCAGAAACGGCAGCCAATATGGGTGTTGATGAACACACTTTTGCCCATATGAAGAATTGGATGGAATGCATCAGAAGTCGCAAGAAAGCTAACGCTGATGTGATGGCCGGATATAACCATTCCATCGCCAATATTATGACCACCGCCGCCCTGAGAACTGGAGAATTTGTCACTTTTGATGAGGCATCACAGGAAGTTATGGCTGGAGGAAAGGTGTTTAAATATTAATAGACTTGAAAATCTTATTTCATCGAACCTGAAAAAAATGACTTTGATTTGAAGCGTGGTACTCACGAAAGTTTTAACAGTGATGAAGATGCCATAAAGATTTGTAGCATAGCATACAATTGTATAATTGCCACTAAATGATGAGTAGAATAAAAGTAATTCAACCTGAAGAAGCAACAGGGAGACTCAAAGCAATCTATGAAAAACTTGAGCAACAACGCGGGCAGATAGCCGAAGTGCATAAAATCCAGAGCCTTCGTCCTGAAAGTATTGTCAAACATATGGCGCTCTACATGGAAATCATGTACTCCAGATCTGAGCTTTCTCGGGCGCAAAGGGAAATGATTGCCGTAGTAGTGTCGGTAGCCAATGATTGCCAGTATTGTATCTCTCATCACGGAAGCGCACTAGCTCAATATTGGAAAAATAAAGAAAAGCTTTCAAAGCTTTTGGTGCACTATAGTACTGCAGCGCTGCTGCCAATGGAACAGGCGCTTTGTGAGTTCGCAGAAAAACTGACCAAAAATCCAGGGTTATCAAATGAGGTGAATCTCAATAAGATGCTGGAAAAAGAGG
This sequence comes from Cyclobacteriaceae bacterium, assembly GCA_041751515.1. GTDB lineage: Bacteria > Bacteroidota > Bacteroidia > Cytophagales > Cyclobacteriaceae > JBGSXH01. The sequence goes on from JBGSXH010000496.1 coordinate 4,876, forward strand.
GATTTACAGACGAAGCCATACTGGATGCCACACTTGTAGTGTCCTACTTCAACTTCGTTAACAGAATGGTACTCAACCTCGGCGTAACACTTGAAGAAGATGCTGGAAAAAACTATAAGTACTGAACGTCAAGCTTAGCATCGTAGGCATAAACCAATGTTATATGTTATTGTAAACCTTTTGACTTACATTTGTGTACTCGGTGACTATGTCCTTAAATAAGGCCAGCAGAGGCCAATTTTTACCATAATCACTGGAGTAGCACTGCACTTTACTCAATAATAGTGAGATTCCAAACAAATCGTTACCTACCTTTGATGATGACCATAATGAATAACAGCATATCCATGAAGTTGAACCTATTCGTATTCTTTCTGCTTATTTCCACCGCTTTATATGGGCAGATTGCGGAAACTCCTGAAGACATTTCCCCTCTATTGGTAGGTGAAAAAGTGCCCAATATAAAGATCACCTCAACGGAAGGTGACAAAATTTCATTATTCGATATTATTGAAGCGCAACCTACCATCTTATTATTTTATAGAGGTGGGTGGTGCCCATTTTGCAATGTGCATCTTGCAGCGGTTGGTGAAAAATCGGAGGAAATTAATGCGCTTGGCTACCAGATAGTGGCCATAAGTCCAGATGCGCCTAAAAAATTGAACGAATCCATCAAGGAGCAAGCACTTGATTATCGTTTGTTCTCAGATGCCAGTGGCGCGCTTACACAGGCGATGGGACTTGCTCATAAAGCGCCTGATAATTATGAGTCTATGCTGAGCTCCTATTCTGATGGTGAGAATACGAGCTTTCTGCCAGCTCCGGCTTTGTTTATCCTGGATACCGAAGGGGTGATCCTATTTGAATATATCAGTCCGAATTACAAGCAGCGCATCAGCTCAAAAATGTTGATGGCTGTGCTTGGTGCATTGGAGGAATAAGGTGTACTTTTAAATGTTCTCGCATTGAGGTATATGGGAACAGGAACCATTAAAATGCTGCGATAGCATGAATCTCCTTGTTCGTCTATTATTTCATCGCTTTTCGCATCAGTATAGTATACAATGCATATTTTCAATGAAACTGTTGCAATTGTTTAAGTCTATAAAAAAGGGCAAATATAGGAGTAGCATTTTTCCCATTCGTATACATTTTGAAACGTAAACTGCTTTTTTTAATTTACTAGAAATTCTAAAACCTTCTCCCAGATCTTCTCATCTACGGGAACACCTTTCTGCAAATTTTCCGCACGAATTTTCAGAATATTTTCACCCGGATACCGGACTTCATTATCACCAAAGACAGCAGCCGATTTTAAGTTATCGATAATGGCATCCAGTTGCGCCTCGGGATACTCTGATATGCCCAGCTTGGGTAAATAGAAGCACAGAAACACCTGTGACATGGCATGGTCGACCTTGGTAGCACCAAGATGATGGGTAGCATTACCATTGGACAATACGGCAGCCAGTATGTCCAGTAAGAGCGATAGGCCGGCACCTTTCCATAGTCCGATGGGCAATGCCATTTCTTTTTCCAATATGGTAGCCGGATCCTTGCTTAGCTTACCAGATTGATCAAAGCCTCCTTCATAAGGCAATTGGGCTTTATTGCGTAAATACGCACTCATTTTCCCATAGGAAAACTGCGACATGGCCATGTCCAACACGATCGGCCCATTTTCTCTGGGAATGGCAATCACCAGCGGATTATTTCCCAAAACAGGCTCACTACCACCCCAGGCAGGCATATTGGGAATTGTATTGGTAAAGCAGATGCCAATACAACCAGCATCAACAGCCTGCCAGCCATAATTCCCGGCGCGCATCCAGTGGTTAGTATGGCTGAGTGCAACGCAACCTATCCCCTTTTCCTTTGCCATCGCAATGGCGCGATCCATACAATGTTGTGCATTAAGCGGCCCAGGGCCAGCCATCCCATGCCAGCGCTCCAGGACACCGTAATCGCCTTCCAAAACAGGTACGACATCCGGCTTAATATAGCCTTCCCTGATCATCTTCATGAAAGTGGGAAAACGGTTCAGCCCGTGTGATGCCACACCGTCGAGGCTGGCTTGGGCGAATAGCGCTGCACAAGCCTGGGCCCTTTCAGCAGAAAAGCCGGACTTAATGAGTATTTGCTCAAAAGTCTGCTCAAGTTTGGTGTAGGGAATTCTTGTTTCGCTCATAACTGATAAGGTAGACAATTATTCTTTTTCAAAGAAAGGCTATGTTGAAATATTTCAGTTACAGGCTGTGAGCAAAGCTCAAAAAAGGTATCAACAACAGCCGTTTTAATCCAATTCCACTTTTTCGCCATTAATCGTTACGTTCTCGAATTGAATCTTACGCACATTCGAAAACTCATAAGGCGTTTCCACTTGTTCGATGGAAAGATTGTCGATAAAAAGATTTTCTACAGGAGAAGACGCGTAGCCTTCCAATAGCACGCCTACTTTACCACCATTTTTCACAGTCATATTCTGGACATTGATATTGCGGACGGCAGGAACAAAGGCACCGGAATCTTCATAAAACATGTTCACCCGAATGACCTGCTCAGCAACCTGACCCACTTCAATATTGCGCAAATAGACGTTTTCGACCAGGCCACCGCGCATCGAGCTGGTCTTAATTCTTAAAGCCCTATCGAGCAATGGACTGTTCATGGTACAGTTTTCCGCAAAAACATTGCGTACACCGCCGCTAATTTCACTGCCTATGACGACACCTCCATGGCCATTTGCCATTGAGCAATTTTGTATGATGATGTTTTCACTGGGAACATTAATGCGGCGACCATCAGCATTTCTGCCCGATTTGATGGCAATACAGTCATCGCCAGTATTGAAGAAACAATCTTTTATCAGCACATTTTTGCAGGATTCAGGATCGCAACCGTCGGAGTTGGGTCCCTGACTTTCTATGGTTACGCCCTGGATCGTAACGTTTTCGCAAAGTACAGGATTGAGTATCCACATCGGTGAATTGATGATGGTAACGCCTTCGATCAATACATTTTTACAGCGATAAGGCTGCACAAACTGCGGTCTTAAATAATGGCCTTCTCCAAACTGCCGCGCTTCCACAGGTACATCATTTTCGGCCATATCAAAAAGCGCTTTACGGTTTCCATCATTTCCCTGATGGGGAGTACCTTCCTGCCAGCCGTGTTTTGCCTGCCCTTTCCATGGCCACCAGTTTTGCTCATCGGCCTGTCCGTCCAAAGTGCCTTCGCCGGTAACTGCGATATTTTCTTCTTCAAAGGCATAGATTAATGGCGAATAGTTCATCAGTTCTACGCCTTCCCAACGGGTGAAAACCAGCGGAAGATAATCCTGCGGATTAGTCGAGAACAAAATATGGGCATCTTTTTCCAGATGCAAGTTGACATTGCTTTTTAGGTATATGGGGCCCGAATTATAGCGACCTGCTGCAACCACCACACGTCCCCCGCCAGCTTCGTGAGCCGCTTCTATCGCCTGTCGAAAGGCGTCGGAATTGTCGACTTCGTCATCGGCCATTGCACCAT
>JBGSXH010000497.1:0-5343 GCA_041751515.1 Cyclobacteriaceae bacterium
AGCCATCACCCAGTGGCAGCTCATAACCCAACCCGACTCCATGAAAGCCAAGCTCTGCCTTGAATAAAGCTTCTCTGTCTATTGCTTGATTCTGGGCATAAGACTTTGCATAACCAAGGAATATAATTGCCATAATAGAATAGAGCATTGTTTTGGAGGCATTTCTCATAATTAATCTGATTTAATTTTCACTTACTTTGAACTGTATTTCTCCATTGTATGTACCTCTTGACACGAAATGACATGTAGCAACATCTGTAAGCTTGACACGCTTCGCATATTTAGGAGTAGGTATAATAGGAATTGAGCTATTTGGTTTTATTTTGAACTCCATAGTATAAATACCAAATGATGTTTGAGCTTTGTTTGTATTGAAGTAGTTAGCATAACCACCATTATCAGGAGTAAAACTATAGTTCATATAAGGCGTCAATGCACTTGTTGCAGGATTTGGATTAGGAAATTTTACAGTACCATTTGCAGAAACACTTACTCTATTTGCATCACTAGCCCACCATACACCTAAAGTTCTTGTTTGCAATTTAGTAAAGAAACCGGAAGTAGAATGAGTGCCATACGACGTTGACCAAATTTTTGCCTTCATTCTTCTACTATTTTCAAAATAAATGTAAGAGGTATTCCTTATTCCTCCTGTCCAATGTCCATAGTTTTTAGTAACTGCTCGAATATTTGTTGAGCTGTTGCAGAATCGATGATTATTCATTGGGTTGGGCGCTGGATTCCCACCTCCTCCTCCGCCGATTGGATCATCTGGAAGTACGGGAATTATAGAATAATCGTTATCAGAACTAAAGTCGGGATCACCAAAATAACTTAAAGATGAATTCAATTCATAAAATGATTCTTCATAAAAATCATGAGAAGCATAAATGCTTTTTATTTGAACCTCATCAACGGTTTTAAGAGTATTTATAGCTTCATTTTCATCACCGACATCATATACGAAAGTACCAAACTTCGTATATCTGTAAACATTATCTTCAATCATTAACTCATAATTTTCATCAATGACACTTTGAGTAATAGGATCTATAAAAAGATCGTCTACATCAAAAGTGGAATAACGATTTTCATCTAACTCTTTTTTGTTAATATTCGAATACTTCTTCTTATACTCATCAAATTTAACACTTCTTAGCGATTTAAATCCACTCTCTTCTACACTTTTTGCATAAGCTAAATCAGCCGATAGATCATAAAGCACCTTCTCGAAAGATTTAATATTGTTAAATCTTAATCGCTTAGAATTATGCAAAGTTGGGAAAGCAACTAGCTCCTCTTCATTTATACGGGAGTTATCTTCATCCATTATATCATTACCAAAGTCATCTTTACATGAAAATAAAATCACCGAAAGCAAGAAAAACCATTTTAAATTATACTTAATAGTATCCATAAATAATTAAAATTTTAAGATTAAAATAAACATCATTTGTTCGGCAGAAACAAATTATAATCAATTTTAAGCTTTGAAATTTATATTTACAAGGAACATATTGAGATAAAGTAACACTATAAATATTGCTAATTATTATTATAATACAACGTTTAAGGTGTTATTATGAATATTATATTAAAATATCACTATAAAAGTAACATTTAAATAACTGAGTTCCTTAAATAACTATTGTATGATTCTTTCCAATTGCACTTTTACCCCCTCTGCAATCTTTTCACTTACCCATTGGGTATACATTTTACCTGAGGGGTGAAGTCCGTCCTCAGCCAGCAACGTTGAGTCATATGCTGCTTTTCTGGATATCGCGGTGATGTCATAAAAGCGAACACCCAGTTTGCTGGCTATTTTGGCCGCCCAGGCATTATATTCATCCAGCTCTTTGACGATTTTCTCAGCATCTTTGCCCTTTTCTGCGGCAAACGGAGTAATGCCATAATCTGGTATTGACACCACGAAAACTCTTAGAGGATCGTTATCTCGAGCCAATTGTATGGCAGTTTCGAGCAATTGCCTGAATTCTCTTCTGTACTGCTTCATTGGAAACCCGCGGTATTGATTATTTACACCAATTAATAAACTAACCAAATCTCGATTGCCTTCCAAGAACTTTTCCTGAATGGCAGCCTTCAACTCATCGGTTGTCCAGCCGGTGGTGGCGATAATTTCCGGTACTTGAATGTCGAATCCTTCATTGTTGAGGTGGGCTTGCAAAAGATGGGGCCATCTTTCATTTTCGCTAACGGCTTCCCCAATGGTGTAGGAATCCCCTAATGCAAGAAAGGTTAATTTTTCAGCATGCTGCGCAGCAGATTGGGCGATTATTGACATGAACAAACTAATTAAAATACAGAGTTTCATATTGCAAAGGGTAACGTAAAATGTTTAACCCACAATATCCATATTATCATCAGCATTCAAAATGTCATTTTGTAGTTTTTTGGGCAGTTTATCGAAAATTAAATGATAGGAATTATCTACCCAGGCGAATATCTGACTGTCTGCGATGCTACCATTCATTTGCACTGTTACCCAGTGCTTCTTATTCATGTGATAGCCAGGTGTCACAGCTTCATACTGTTCGACCAGCTCATTCAGTTCCTCCGGAGCCACTTTCAAGGTAAGTGCTTCGAAAAAATCAATGTCGCCCAGCGCAAACATTTTTCCTCCGACTTTGAATACCAATGTTTGTGCATCGAAAGGAAAGCTCTCAGAAACGCCTCTCTTTTCGAGACAATATGCCCTGAGTTCATCGATATGCATCTTATATGAATCGCTTGATGATAAAGATGACGATCGCTATCAAAAACATGAGAATGGATATTTTATTAATACCATGCATCATGCGCAGGTTAAAACTGGTTGGTCGACTAGGGTCTTTCTTTCTAAAAAAGTAGCCTAAAACTTCCCCAAACTGAAAATATTCTTTGGCTGAAGGATTTCCTTTTTTATCTTTTTCTTCGTTGTTATCGCTGTAATCGCTCATCTTATTCATATTTCGTACAACACTATACTATGCACTTTCAACTTCCTGAGGGCTAATCCACTTGCCATCTTCACGGATGATGTTGATAAGTTCATCCACTGCCCTTTCTGACGGCACACTTCTCTTCATGACTTCCTGCCCTTTATATAAAGTAATTTTTCCTTTGCCAGAGCCTACATAGCCGTAATCGGCATCGGCCATTTCTCCAGGACCATTGACGATACAACCCATAATGCCAATTTTGACACCTTTCAAGTGATCTGTTCTTTTGCGAATCATGGCTGTGGTTTCCTGCAAATCAAACAGCGTACGACCACAACTCGGACAGGAAATGTACTCGGTTTTGGTCATTCTGGTTCTGGCAGCTTGTAAAATACCGAATGCGGTTTGGTTGCATTGCTGCGACATGGCCAGTTTATCAGCATTGTTGCTGTCTGCGATCTGATGGTTTAGCATAATGCCATCACCCATGCCGTCAATCAGCAGGCCTCCACAATCAGTGGCCGCATAGAGTGGCAGCTTATCACTGCTTAGCTGCTGGTAATCTCGGCGAATTATCACTGGTAGCGCTATTTTAAGCAATATCAGTTCATACATCAACCTGCGCAAGGCCGGCATAGCATGCGTATTACTGGTATGAATAATGAGCACCGCCGCATCATCCGGCCGAATTGCTGCAGGATTAGCATAAAAGGCCTCCGGTGTCATGCTGATGAAATTTAACGTTGCATGCTTTTGCGCTGAAGTTTGCCACTCTTCAAGGGTAAACATTGGCAAAGCATCCGGCACGTTACCAGTTTTCCACAAGCGAAAATCTACAATAGCACGTAAACCATTGGGCAGCATGAATGGCGGTGTTTTGCTGCCCAGGTAAATATAATCTGCACCCAGGTCATTCATTTTCCATTTATCCAATTCAGGTAAATAAAAATGCCCTATCGGCTTCAAATCCTTCTTATCTTCAATATTGATATCAGCAAAATTAGCAATGACCCTGGGTACATTGTCAGCACCGAAATTTGCCACCTCTGTCGTAACTCTTCTAGCGTAGCTGAAAGGATCCAGCGGAATGCCTTCAATTGGAGGAATTGGTTCATGGTCATTCCTGTCAGCATAGCGATCGACCAGGGCCTGCGCTACGGGCGCTTCTGCTTCGGGGGCTTCGGTAAGCGAAACCCTGACGGTATCGCCAAGGCCATCTTCAAGCAAAGTACCAATGCCGACCGCACTTTTTATTCGCCCATCTTCTCCGTCACCGGCTTCGGTAACACCCAAGTGAAGCGGATAAGGCTGCATGCCTTCCTCATCCATTTTCTTGACCAATAAGCGATAGGCCTGCACCATCACCTGCGTATTGCTGGCCTTCATGGAAAGCACCACCTCGTGATAGTTCAAATCCTCGCAAATCCTCAGAAACTCCAGGGCAGATTCTACCATACCCAGCGGGGTATCTCCATACCTGCTTAAAATTCTGTCCGAAAGCGACCCATGGTTGGTGCCGATGCGCATGGCCGTGCCATGTTCCTTACAAATCTCCACCAAAGGCGTAAAGCGTTCACGGATGCGGTCCAGCTCTGCCTGATAAGTAACATCGGTATATTCGATGACATCAAACTTCTTTTTGTCAGCATAATTACCCGGATTGATACGCACTTTTTCCACGATCTTTGCGGCAAGTTCGGCTGCATTGGGTGTAAAGTGAATGTCAGCCACGAGGGGCACAAAACATCCTGCCGCAGCCAGACCTTTTTTGATTTCGGCAAGATTGGCGGCTTCTTTAATGCTTGGCGCAGTGATGCGCACATACTCGCAACCCGCGGCTACCATTCGCAGCACTTCCTGCACAGAGCCCTCAGTATCCATCGTGTCTACCGTAGTCATGGACTGCACCCGGATCGGATGATCGCCTCCCATAGGGATTTTGCCGATAAATACTTCTCTGCTTTGCCGACGGCGGTAGGCCGTCACACTGGGACAGTAACTTTGCAGTTTTTCAGAAGGCGTTTGTAAGGCAGAAGTCATGCTTTTCTTTTTGGTAAATTGATGAACAAAGATAATTCTTTTCCTGAGATCTGTCTTTGAATACTTTACTCAACAGCTAACAGCGTGTATAAATTCGATGTTTTTAAATAATTATAAATCGCCCAACTGCGGCCGGATGATAATCTCCTCAAAGACAGAATTAGGGGAGGCAAAATAAGCAGTAGCTACTGCTGCCGCAACATCTTCGGATTTCATGAAGCGCTCAGGCGGCAGGTCAACCCCTTCCCAGCTTGCCGTCAAGGTTGCTCCCGGAATGATGGAAGTCACCTTTACATTGTATTCTTTCATTTCTTCCCGCAGTACCTTTGACATGCCTAGCAAGGCAAATTTGGAAATG
>JBGSXH010000498.1:0-2408 GCA_041751515.1 Cyclobacteriaceae bacterium
TTCGATGGATACGGTAGGTCTGATCTGTCTAAAAATACAGATGAAAGCAGGGCTATGGCTCAGGCTAAGTTTTATGGTGCTCTTCCTTTTTCGAATGATCGACCTGGACACAAGCCAAGCTATTAAAAATATACGTCCAGGAGCCGCTATTAAGCTATTGGTTAGCATTTTATTACTCATATGTACAATTGTGTTGCTCAAGCTCGATACAATGCCTGGGAGCGTTATCATAGTGATTTATCCAATTTCACTACTGCTTTTTATGACAGCTGGCTATTGGTTGCCGCAATGGCTAGTTCCAGGGAGACCTGCCTTTGGCATCAGCAATGAGCGGAAACTTTTAGAAAACGAATATAGCCTCAACTTCAAAACAGATCAGGGTTATATCAATGTGCCGAATCCATTTCGTGGCGTATTTATCAGCGGCGCTGCTGGATCGGGGAAGTCGTATTCATTGGCTTATCCGATTATCCGGCAACTGGTACAAAAGGGTTTTACCGGCCTTGTATATGACTTTAAGTTTCCGGTAATAGCGGAGCAATTGCATGCAGCATTGTATGCCTCGGGAAGAGTGGACAGCCAATGCTTTTTCGTAAATTTTCATGATTTGTCCAGAAGCCATCGACTCAATCCAATCAACCATGCCGGTGATGGCCTATGCTGAAGAGTACAGCATGGCTTTGCTCAATAACCTGATGCCGGAAACCATCAAAAAAAAGACTTTTGGGTACGCTCAGCCAGTGCCATACTCACTGCGGTGATCTGGTTTTTAAAAAAGCATTATCCTCAGTATTGTAGCATTCCACATGCGATCAATATCATTCTGCACGAAGACACCAAAAAAGTATTGCAAATGCTTACAAGCGATCCTGAAACGGCCGCGCTCTGTCGCAGTGCCATGACCGCTCTGGAAAATGAAGCAGAAGGGCAAATTGCAGGGGTCATTGGCTCGCTACAGATCGCAGTCGCTCGCCTATATAGTTCGGAAATATGCTGGGTATTGTCCGGGGACGATTTTGAATTAACGCTTAACGATCCTGCATCACCAAAGCTGTTGGTGCTGGGCTCTGAACCCGGTTTATCGGACGCATTGAGTGCAGCGATATCCTGTATCATTACCGTGGCTTTGAAACTGATGAACAAGCCCGGCAAGCTACCTAGCTTTATATTGCTAGACGAGGCGCCGACTTTGTATATCCCTAAATTAGAAATGATACCAGCCACCGCAAGAAGCAATAAAATTGCGACCATCTATATGGCGCAGGACTATACGCAAATTGTGGATAGCTATGGTAAAGAAAAGGCAGATGTTATCCTGGCCAATCTCAATAATCAGTTTTATGGAAGGGTAAGCGCTACACATTCCGCCAAACTGTTCAGCGAATTCTTTGGCCGAGCAGAAAAACCTATGGAAAGCAAATCAACCAGCCGAAGTGCCACCATAAGCGGACATCACCAGAATGAATCTGTCTCCACTAGCCTGCAGGAAAAACTTGTCGTCAAACCCCAGGAATTGACTAACCTTAAAGTCGGAGAATTCATTGGCAGTACTTTTCCTTTAAAGTAAGCAGCCTTACTTTAAAGGAAAAGTACTGCAGGATGTCAATGACTTACAAGGAAAAACAATTTTGCAATTCGCTAATATGGTAGCCGTTAGGGGTAATTTTGATAGGGTGAGGAGGGCGGCTGAGGGGGTGGTGGAAAAATAATCTTTCCGTCATACTTCAAAAGCTAAAGCATGCTTGCGTATTATTTTGCTGGAATGCTGATGTAAGTTTCTATAGCTCATTTCATAACCAGGAAAAAAAATTATGTTTAATATTGAAAGATGAATAAGCTCCTTTATCCCTTATCGCTTATATTTTCTCTTTTTATAGTCGCAAATGCCATTGCACAGCAGCATTATATACAACCTAAAGGGCGACTTGTACAGTTAAGTACAAGTATACATACAGCACATTTAGCGCACCAAGTCAATTTATACAACAGTAAAAGTAGCTTAGCAGACTCTTTATCTCATACGCAGGACTCATCACTACATGTAATGGACACCTTAGACATTCAGTCTTCTTTAGAAGGTGGGTTTGAGGATGCTTTGAGTAAAAATCTAATTACTGACAGCGCACCAATACCTGAAAGTATCAATCCTGCATCCCTGAGTTTTTCGAGCAATTTAGAGGCTCAAAAATTGGAAAGTATTGTGGAAAAAAAGGCCTTACTTGATAACTATAGGCAGAAAATTGACTTAGAGAACAAGAGGGTAGCCAATCAGAAAAAGATTTTTTCTAACATCGACCGCATGAATAGTAAATCCTTTCTGCGAAGATTTTTTGAGCCAGATTTACAAAAACATTGGCTAAAAAAATTTCATCCCGGTATTCAATACCAGGTCGGTGGACTTAATGATG
>JBGSXH010000499.1:0-3904 GCA_041751515.1 Cyclobacteriaceae bacterium
AATAAATCAATCTGCTTTGCGGGAATAGGCGCTGGTTTACCTGAAAATATAACAAAATTTACTGCGCCTGATATATTTAAGGCCTTGAAGAATTCAGTTTCATCTTTTATCCTGACAAAAACATAAGATTTTATCAGAGGCTCCTCCACCCATTTTTTGCGATCACTCCACTGTTTCAGGGTTTTATGCATGGGTAGGTATGCTTCAATTGCTTGTTGCCGAAGACCATTGAATACTCTTCTTTCAAATCTTGATTTTGTATAAAGTGCATACCATTTCATAATAATGCATTTAGAAATCTCATTCTTGACAACGATGATAAATATTAATATTTACCAGAAAATCAACAATACCTATTATAGTAAAGCGCAATATACCGGATTTGTTAACTCAATCGTCCTCTAAAATGCTATTTAAAAACGAGCAAAAAAGTAGATTGCTCGCTCTCAATAACTTACTACGAAAAAAAACTCGAAGCTACTTCATTCATTTATCACATATCTACGTAAATCCACCCAAAAACAGTTTATTGCTTTCGACTATATAAAAATAATAAATTTTGGGAATAGTGTCTTATTATGAACCCTCTTTCAAAATAAGATTCGATTTATCACATACACCCCTTATATTTTAAGGGTATTTTAATATTAATTGATACACAAAGTATCGAGACAGCATTGCAACCCAATAGGCTAAATAATGATAGCTGTTAAAACAAGGCGCTTACCTGCATTCTGCCCATATGAATGACAGGATTATCGGGTGATTTACGACCTTCATAATTGATGCTCAACTGCAATCCATTAGCTACTTTCTGTTGGAGGTTCATCATCCACTGCAAGTTTTGCCCTGGCCTTAGCGCTTCCAGCAAATCATAGCCCAGCGGGGTCTGTTCGTTTCCGTTAAAATTGATGTCGATGTATCTGAATTGTGCATTGATAGTGCTGCTGGAAACTTTGGTAAAGCGAACATCGAATGAATAGGTGCTGGAGTAAGCAAACTCGCCTAAATTTTCCGTCATCACGTTATCCTTCTTATCGTAAGTATAAGCTCCAGTGAACCGGAAATTGGTAGAAGGCTGCCACGCAAGTTCAGGTTGCCATCGCTGCTGCGCTATCAAATAATTTCTGCCGGTGAAAAAATCAGAGGCGCTTCCCCTGAAGCCCTGGCTATGTTGCAGCTTGATATTATACAGCTTTCGAATGTTAATTCTACTGTTGATATGGTAGGTCTCCTGCGTAGTGGACTCAAAGCCATCGGTAAGCAATTGCTTAAACTCAGTTTGCAGGTAGCCTGCATCCATACCGAAGACCGGGCTCGTCCTGTTAAAAAAGAAAGTGCTTCTTAAGTTTTCACGAATGGAAAGCAAATCCTGTTCTACTACCTGGCTAAAAGGATTGAGTCTTGCCACCAAATCGTCATTGGCCACTTTTTTATCGATATTCCAGGCGCTGTTGCTGCTAAATCGTGATAAAAAAGCCTTGCCTCCGCCCTGCTCTTTCCAGTGCCTGGGCATTTCCATATTGAGTCTGTAGCTAAAGTTATTGGCGTAAGCCAGCACATACTCATCGGTGGGCGTAAAGACACGTATAAAGTTGCGTTCATCTGGATTGACTGCTTCATAAAATTCATTGATATCCTGAATGCCATCGCCGTTATCGTCCCTCCAGGTATGTGTCCCATCACCTGTAGGCACCCTAAGGTATACAAACTCCCTTCTTAGCTCCCTGCCGTTTGCAATAGCATAGGTGAGCTCTGTACGTATGTGGTTGTTGGCGAGTTGCGCATTGTAATCTACTCTGCCCATCAGCGTTTCTTCTTCCCGGTCTTCGCCCTCAACATCAAGGTTGAGCATGGTGCGGTAGGTGGTCTGAAAATTCAATTTCTGATTTTCATTGATGTCAGTCTGCAATGTAAAGTTTGTAGTGTTGGCAATATTATTAAGCTGCAATACCCCGTCACGTGGGAGGAAATCTTCCCGATAACTGTGCGAAAGTCCAAATTGTGTAGACAAAGTATCATTACTTTTGATATAAAAGAGATGGTCCTCAAAATTCATCGCCGTATTAATGACAGAGTCCGTCTCCCGCGCCATGATTAAATTGTTATCACGGCCATACGTGTAACCCGGCATCAGGTATTTACTGTTATAGTGCAGGTCGGCATTTAGCCTTGTCCATTCTGAGCGATCGACCAGACGTTCACTCTGCATCTGGAAGAGGTCGGCAGTAAGCTGGAACCTTCCTATGCGTTGAGCAGCATTGGCATAGTGTTGCTGCCCTCTGACGTCAGTGCCCCGGTCCCGGTGCAGTACTTTATACCTGATTAGGTTATGGACATCTTTCTGTAAACCTGCCCCGATAGATAAAATATGATCGTCGTACAGGCTGTCGCTCATTGCAGGGTCAAAACTCCAGTCACGGTCGAACTCTATGTATCTGAACCGGTCTATTGCATTGAAACTATTCTCCGTCATCTCATATTCTGCTATGGCATCCATTTTATAGCCTTTAAGAAAGTTTATGCTGCGCCCCTTCATGGCGTATCCGGTTTTGAGTGCCTTACCCTGATTGTCAGGACCCTCTTCCGCAGAGAACAGGTTTTTATCTTTTTCTGATAACCCAACTTCGGCATATACCTGGTCGTTTTCAGAAAGTGCATAGTCTGTTTTCAGGGTAAACATTTGAAGCTTATTAGGCAGAGGCACAACCTGTACGGGCTCATAATCACCTTGCAGAATACCGTTTACTGGTGGCACCCATTCGAATACTTTCCCGTTAGCAGTTGCCCGTGTTTCGCGATAATTTCCCTTGCCCTGCCCCACCCGACTGAAACTCAAGCTATAGTTGGCAAGGTCCGGATTGGTTTCATAATGATAGTAAGTGATCGCACGACTATCCAAAATAGTGTCCTGACGAGCATATAGCACACGATCTCCTGAAAAAGCCACCTCCTGCACGCCTGATAATACCGCCTGGCTCATATCGTCTCCTACTTCGCTAAGGGTTTGCTTATCGTCGTCGGACAGGTCAAACATCAGCGGCTTGTTGGGGTTGTCTTTTTCGCTATAATAGCTGGCACCCACATTAAGCTTTCCAATAGCTTGCTCGTGATCGGCTGTAAATATCGTACGACTATAATTCTGATCAGAATATTCGAAATCTATCCGAATACGGGAAAACTTGGTAATGAGTACCCTGTTAGTGAAAGTCACCTCCCCCAGATTGTAGTCGATGACATAATCATTATTAAAGCCCCTTCTTAACAAAATTCCATTATGATAGATTTTTTCAGAGTTAGCCAGGACAATGATGAATCTTTGATTCTCCGGCCCCCGGAGGCGATACGGTCCAAGCACACCTTCAATAGGGGCTACATCAATAGAGGCAAACTTGCCCTTTGCAATCGAAACTGCTGCACCGGTAGCAGCCTGGCTGTTCTCACCAATGTCGTACTGGGTTTCAAACTGACCACCCTGAACGTTTTTGTAGTACCTTAAGAAATGCCCTGGTCGCTGTTGCAAAACAATATCACCTGCCGTCAATGCATTTGTCTCATTATAAAGCTGAATGAAAACCCTGTCGAAATCCTGCAGCTGCTGGGTGTTGCCTTCGGGCTGAAAAGGAATATTCTGATCACTTATTGCTGCCCGGATGGATATGTCGTCCGTCACCTTACCGTCCAGCTGTAGGTTAAGGGCGCTGTTTACAAATACATCCTGGGCGTTACCAAAGGATATGCCACGTGTGATGTTGCCGGTTTTATGCAAATCCTGTGTAGGAAAAAGCTCATCTCTGGAACTTTGCATTTGTGCAGCATAATAGCCTGTATTGTCCTTAAACATAGCCGCGGAGTCGTACACTGAGAAATCGCGGCGAAATCGGGTATCGTTAAGTCTGTAGGG
>JBGSXH010000500.1:0-2867 GCA_041751515.1 Cyclobacteriaceae bacterium
AGGAAAACATTGAAGTCATCAGTGAATTTGTCGGCGGCGGATTTGGATCCGGGTTGCGTGTTTGGCCGCATGCTTTAGCGGCGATCATGGGAGCAAAACAGGTAAACCGACCCGTTAAGCTGATGCTTACACGGCAGCAAATGTTTGCTGCGACTGGCTACCGACCGGCATCCTGGCAAAAGGTGAAAATGGGTGCAGATGCATCAGGCAAATTCACAGGCGTTTGGCATCAGGCCAAAAACGGCACCTCGGTATACGAAAACTTCGGTGAAGGCATCACCGGCATTACCCGGCTGGTGTACAATTTTGAAAACCTCAAAACTGAATCAGCCATTGTTCCTCTGAACTTAAGCACTCCCACCTGGATGAGAGGCCCGGGCGATTGCTCCGGAGATTTCGCGATAGAAAGTGCCATTGACGAACTTAGCTATCAGCTGAACCAGGACCCTGTAGCCTTGCGCCTAAAAAACCTGGCTTTAGAAACCAATCCGGAAACAGGCCTGCCCTGGTCTACCCACTATCTTAAAGAGTGCATCGAACAAGGTGCTGAGCGCATCAGCTGGACTGATCGTAAATCTACCCCCGGGCAATTAGTGGACGGAGACTGGAGCACAGGCTACGGCATGGCGGTAGGCATGTGGAATGCGGGCCGCGGTACTGCCAGTGCCGCCATTAGCATGGATGAAAATGGTACCATTACTGTCCAAACTGCAATGACGGATATCGGTACAGGAACTGGGACAGGTATGCAAAACATCGCTGAAGAAATCACTGGCATTCCTAAAAGTAAGATTACTATTGAGCTGGGCAATTCCAACCTGCCTCCTGCACCCAGCCAGGGGGGCAGCAATGGTATGTCTTCGGTGAGCGGTGCCGTGGTAGCAGTTAGCAAAGCTTTAAAGCTGAAACTTGCCGGCTATGCAGCACTGCTAAATGAGCACTATAAAAACCTCGCTGCAGAGGATATCCTGCTTTTGGAGGATGGCATCGCCCTTAATAAAAACCAAGATCAGTTCATAAGCTATGCAGACATCTGGTCTCAAAATAACCTGGACAGCCTCGTAGTGGAAGCCACCTCAGGGCCGGGAGAAGAACGAGATAAATATTCTTTTTGCTCTTCTGCGGCGCATTTCTGCAAATTGAAGGTGAATACTAAAACAGGCAAAGTTAAGATTGAGCAAATGGTGTGCATAGCAGATGGCGGCACCATTGTCAATGACAAAGCGGCTGCCAATCAAATGTCCGGCGCAGCAGTGGGTGGCATTGGAATGGCTTTGATGGAAGAGCATTCCGTAGACGCAAAGCTAGGCGGATTGATTGGTGATGATCTGGCCAACTATCATTTTGCAGCCAATGCAGATGCGCCTATCATTGAAGTAGCATTTATTGGCAAACCGGACCCTAATATTAACCCTACAGGAGCCAAAGGTTTAGGTGAAGTAGGCATCATCGGTGCTGCCCCTGCAATCGCCAATGCTATTTACAATGCTACAGGGAAACGATTAAGAGACCTGCCAATCACACCGGACAAGATCATCATGGCATGATAAAATGATGGCAAAAAACAGGGCTACCCATTGAGATGAGCAACCCTGTTTTTTTGTTTTACATTACTTCGTTCAGTTCAAAGCACCTATTCTATTGCGCTTCGTTTATTTTCAGATAAATTTGAAACTGTGTGCCTTCTCCGACTTTACTACTGACCGTTATTTTGCCGCCCTCATTTTCTACAATCTTCTTGACCAGGTGCAGCCCGATACCTGTGCCGTCAACGTCTTTTTTCAGACGGGTAAAAGGGGTGAAAATCAGCTCTCGTTGATCATCCGCTATACCTACACCGTTATCGGCTACAGTAATATGCAGCAGGTCATTTTCTTTTTTGATCTTGACAGATACCTCAGGGGTTCGGTCCGGATGGTGGTATTTAATGGCATTGCTCATCAGATTGTACAGCATACTTCTGAGGTTTTTTCTGGAAAACTGTATTTGATGCTCCTGGATATCGTAATTGAAACTTGCCTGGTCTTCAATGATTTTATTCTTTAACATCATTTCCACCTCTTCAAGCACGCCTTCAAAAACAACTGTTTCCACATGCTCCTTAAAGTTCCCTTCAATTTTGACGATCTCAGTCAGTTCATTAATGATGTCTTTCATCGATTGCACAGACTTGTCCAGCAGATCAACAATAAACTGCTGCTTATTTGTATCCTCTATGTAATCTTCTACTAAATCGCTTGATGATTTCGTCAGCTGCTGCACTAGTCCTTCAATATTGGCCAGAGGACCTTTGAGATCGTGAGATACCGAGTAAATAAAGGTTTCGTGAGATGCATTCAGCCGCTCCAGTTCTTTTAAGCTCTTTATGCGGTCGGTAATATCTACAAAAGTAATAATTACTCCATTGCTCTTATTTTCCTTTTTGACCACGTAAGGAAGAATGTTCATCTGAAACCAACGCTTGTCGGTGGTCTGAATTTCCTTTTCAAGCACCTCTCCGCTTTGGATGACCTCCTGTATATTTTCAATAATGGTTGAATACCGAATATTGTCTATCATTTCTTCCATAGATTTGCCAATATCGCTATCCTTCAAGCTAAATTGCTTCATGGCCGGAGGACTGAATTTTCGCAATATCAAATTTGAATCGACAAAGAGTTGAGGGATGATGGTGTTGCGGAAATAGTTTTCCAACTCATCGTTCAACTCAATCAGCTCCTTAATCTTCTGATTGTCTACCTTTTTTGTGGCATCTTTGTCCATCCTATTTGAAATTTATCTGGTTTTTGAATAGCATTACAAAATAATAATTTTCAAAGTAGCATTTAAATATTACAAATAAGCCACTGTGAAACAATTAGTTAGGC
>JBGSXH010000501.1:0-1515 GCA_041751515.1 Cyclobacteriaceae bacterium
TTCGATAAATACATGAACTGTATCACCGATTTTCAATTCAGGCAGGTCACGAAATTCTGACGCTGAAACCAAACCATCAGACTTGAATCCAATGTTCAATATCACGTCTCTGGCATTAATACCTACTACAGTACCTTCAACGACTTCTTTTTCTTCAATCTGAGTAAGCGTATCTTCATACATTTTTGCTAACTCATCTTTCTCTTGATTGGAATATCCTTCACCAAATCCTTTGGTTTCCAACTTGTCCCAATCGAAATCTTCTCTATTATCAGACATATATGCAGCCCCATTAAACTTCAACAGCCTTTGGGCCATCGTGCTGTTGATTTTTGAGTTTAAAATAAGCCCGAAGGCCTGCTCACTTGAGCAAAGTGCAAATTTATAAATATTTTATCAATAAGTAAACCCTTGCCAAAGATTATAGCACGCTCAGATAAAGAAAGTTTTATAATTGTCTGTATATTGTCAGATTATATCGGTACATTTTTGATTATCTGATGCAAAACTCTTCTGCCATTTCCGTAAGTACTTCAAGTTCAACTGCCCTAAGTAATCTTAAAGACTCGCTGACGACTACCGAGTACATTAAGCTACTGGAAACATTGACCACATGGCAAGAGAGGCCATGTGTAGTCATTACAACTGAGCGAAAAAAACCGGTTCTTTTATATTCTACCCCGCTTTTGAGTACTGAGTTAGAAAATATGCAGTCAGAACCTGACTCGATCACTATCAACCAAACAGGAGCTTTAGTATTTAATTATTTGCACCGTTCATCCATTGAATTAGATATCGAGGCTAACTATACGCTCTGTCCTGAAAAGGACATTAAAGTTTACGCTCTGGCAAATACAAGCAGAGAGAAGACGAAAGAACTTGATGAAGACTTGGCATTGGCAGAGAAACTTGATACACTTTCTGCCGCGTTTTATACTTTAGATGAGCACTTTAAATTCAGGTTTGTCAATAATACCGCTGCAGTAATACTTCGGTGCAATAAGGCTGCTTTAATAGGCAAGTCAATTTGGGAGCTGTTTCCTGAAGCTGTCGGTACTAGCTTTTTTCGGGCCCTGCACTCCTGCATGACAGCACAAAAGGTTGCGATCTTTGAATATTATCACCCTCCTTTCGACGAATGGTTCGAAATTCATAGCGCTCCTTCTTCGGATGGGCTAAATGTGTATCTTCTGGACATTAGCAAAAGAAAAGCTATTGAAGCGACCGCCGCAAAAAGCCGGCAGTTGTATCAGAATATCGTGAATAGTACAGATATGGCCATAATTGTTACCAATCTGGAAGGAAAAATCATCAGTTTTAACAAAGGTGCACAGTTATCACTAGGTTATGAGGAGGAAGATCTTCTTGGAAAGAGCGTGCTGACAATTCATGACAAAGAGGACCTCTCAAACAAAGCGCAACAATTGAACTTACGAGGCGATACTGAAAAAATTCCGTCAGAAGCTTTAATCAATCACTTATCATATTTTCAAAACCATGATTGGTGCTATGTTA
>JBGSXH010000502.1:0-2073 GCA_041751515.1 Cyclobacteriaceae bacterium
TTACGCAAGGTACGGATACCAATTGCCCTGAAGAGTATACAGGCTACGGCCAATTTTTGATCCCCTTACTTGAACAACAAGGTCATTTTCAGAATGTGGATTATACTTTCGTTGGTAATGGTCTGGTTTCTGATGATGATAAAGCTATTGATTTCTACCATGAAGGTGTGGGTGGGTCAAAAGTGAATGGAGGCATTGGCTTCAATACTACTAAGCCCCTCGCAAGAGAAGGCCTGATCAACGCTGTTGGGGGTATATTGAGAACAACAGCCACAGATCTTGTTTTACTTCAAATGGGTATAAATGATTTACGGCTGCTAGCCAATGGAGATATTAACAGTGCTGCAAAACGTGAAAATATTGTAAATAATCGAATCAATGCATATGCAACTGCACTGGATTCTATGAGTAAATTTCCTGATGTTTATGTTTTTGTAGCAGGAATTATGAATGTTCATCAAAAGGCCGGTATAGATCCATATCGGGAATATTTTTTTAACGGAAACAATACAAATTTTGCAGGTAATCTAAATTTAACAATCAATTTATTTAATGATCAGCTTCAAGTTCTGGTAGGGCAGAAAGCACAAAGTAACCCCAGGCTTTTCTACCATGATATTGGAAGAATCGCTAATCTGGACTATACCCCAGATCCAGATATAAACTTTACTGTAGGCAGTTGCCAGAGTGATGGTTCTGAAATGCCGGATGGTATACATCCCAACAATAGTGGATACGCTAAAATTGCCATGGCATGGACTTCTCCCATATCGAATTTTATCATAGAAACCAGTCCTGCACCCACGCCTGTTAGTCTGGTTTATTTCAATATAGAACGTACCGCAGATGGGTTGGTAGACATGGCATGGTCTACAGCCTCGGAAAAAAATAATGAATATTTCAAAATTGAGAAGTCTTTTGATAGCGAGTACTGGGAAGAATTGACACAGGTTTCCGGTAGGGGGACTACAAATGAGCAATCATTTTATAACTATAGTCATCTGGAACATAGTGCTGCTTATTATAAGCTGACGCAATTTGATTTTGATGGTAAATTTGAAGAACTTAGCATACAATATGTACCAGAATCAGGTAGTACGCTTGCTTCAGTGAACGTATACCCAAATCCTATCACCGACGGCAATGATGTTTCCATACAGGTCAGTGGAGTGAAGGAAGATTTGATCGTAAAAATTTTTAATAGCAGCGGTAAGGAGCAGGCCACTTTGCCATTTAATACAAGTACATTAGACACTTTTCTATTGCCAGGCAATTTGTTTGGAGCAAAAGGAATGTATCTGATAAAAGTTGAAGGACAAAGTTTTAGTGCGCAGAAGAAGGTGTTACGATTTTAAGCAATGGTGGCTTTCATTGATAGAATAAAAGTTCAGATGTATTTTTTTTAGTAATCATTTTTTTAAAGACATGGCTATATGCATGATCCTGTAAGGCGCCTAGCTCCAATTGTTTTGTTTGTTTACAACAGACCAATTCATACGTACAAGACACTCGTAGCATTGTCAGAAAACTACCTGGCAAAGGATTCGACACTTTTTATTTTTGCCGATGGTATCCGACTTTCGGCAGATGAGGACGAACTAGATAGTATACAGAAGGTTAGAGATTTAATAAAAAGCCGACAGTGGTGTAAGACTGTGCATATCATTGAAAAAGAGGAAAATGACGGACTGGCGAAGTCTATTGTGGATGGTGTTACCGACATCGTCAATAAACATGGGAAAATAATTGTCCTTGAAGATGACATTTATACAGGTAAAGGCTTTTTATCCTATATGAACGATGCACTTCGATTATATGAGAAGAATGATCGTGTTTTCCATATTGCCGGGCATTTTCATCCGGTAAAGAAAAAGCTGCCCGAATTGTTTTTTTATAATGTAAACTCCTGTTGGGGCTGGGCAACTTGGAGCAGGGCATGGCAGCATTTTACCTGGGACCTGGATGCTATAGTTGAGAAGCTCGAGAAGAAGAATAATTACAATGTAAAATCTTACAACAGAGGGCAAGGCACAGAATTTAGTAAGCAACTAGAAGCAAATATTAAAGGTGATA
>JBGSXH010000503.1:0-4744 GCA_041751515.1 Cyclobacteriaceae bacterium
ACTGAAGAGATTTTGAAAATGATTGATATGAAATCCGGCGATTTGTTTAGCAGAAGCAAAATTATTGCCTCTCAGGCCAAGATTATGGCAAGCGGACTTTTTGATCCGGACAGCATCGTTCCTTATCCGCAACCAGTTCCGGGTGAAGGAAAAGTAGATATAGTTTTCAATGTGTCTGAGCTTTAATGGATTTAATGGGTAAGGCGTAAGTCATTGTCTTGTCTTCGTTACATCGCTATTTTGATTTACGTTTTCCCTTTCCCTACCATACTTTTTTGACACTATGCAAAGCATTTAAAAGCTGCATTGCATTATTGATAAACCATAGATAAGAAAGCTATTTTTAGAGGATATTCGCACCGTCGACATGGTGTATGAGAAGTCGCTGGTGGCCGAGTTTGCTGTAGTAGGTCTACCTGAAGCATTTAAAAGAAAGTAAATAGTTAGTTTTTAAAAAGGAGATAATATATCAACCCGCATCAGTTCTCTGTATAAATTAGAATAGCATCCATTTCAGGAGAAAGTCAAAAGTGGCAGCCTAACTGTGCAGTGACGCATTCGCAGCCAAATTACTAAAGTTCACAAATTTTCCTGCAACATATTGCTAATATTGATAGTATAATGATTAAGTTTGCTAACTATATTAGTTTATATGCGACAGATAGTTCATCTCGATTTAGACGCTTTTTTCATTAATTGCACGCTGCTGAAGTTTCCTGATTTGAAAGGAAAGCCATTGATCATTGGTGGACTCAACAACCGTGGAATGGTAGCCTCTGCTTCCATAGAAGCGAAGAAATACGGAGTACACCATAGCATGCCTACCCGCATAGCCCTGCAAAGGTGCCCTGATGCTGTTTTGCTAAAAGGTGATTTTGATTTATTTACGAAGTATTCTGATATCGTCAATGAAATCATGACTGAAAGGACGCCTTTACACGAAAGGGCTGCCATTGATGAATTTTACCTGGACATGACGGGCATGGACAGGTTTCACAATACCTCTAAGTTTACTAAAGAACTTATCAGTAAAATAAAGTCAGAAACGGGCCTTACTTTAATGTATGGCCTGAGCGTCAACAAGACGGTGGCTAAAATCTGCACCACCCATGCAAGGCCAATCGGAGGTTATGAAGTGATGGAGAACTATGTGCAGCCTTTTTTAGATCCACAGTCCATCAAACAACTTCCTGCTGTGGGTACTACCACTTTTAAGTTACTCCGAAGGATCAGGATCAAATTCATCAAACATGTGAGGGCCTTGCCGGCGGAAGCGATGAATGAGCTTTTAGGCAAACCCGGTATTGGTATTTGGAAGAAAGCCAATGGCATTGATCCTGCTCCGGTGGTGCCTTATGCCGCCGGGAAATCAATCGGGAAGGATTTTACCTTTGATCAGGATACCCAGGACATGACAGTGCTCAAAGCGACCCTGCTCAGACTGGTAGAACATCTCGGGTTTAAATTGCGGGAGATCAACCAGATGTGCGCCTGTGTTTCCGTGCGCATCCGGTATGCCAACCACGATACGGAAACTGTGCAAAAGAAAATTCCCTATTGTGCCAATGATGACCTTCTAATGGAAGTGGTTTTCGAGCTTTTCAAAAAGCTATATCATCGGAGAATGCTGATCAGGTTAATCGGGATTAAACTGTCTCATTTGGTGCATGGAAGTCATCAAATCAATCTTTTTACGGACGATTTGAAACGCATTGAGCTCTACCATGCCATGGATAAGCTGAAAAGCCGATACGATAATCCTGCAATTGTCCACAAAGCATTCAGTCTGTAAAATTAAAATTTCATTAGTTTATGTACTTAGCTTGTCATTCTTACTATTCGCTGCGCTATGGCACCCTTTCCGTGGAAGCCCTGGTCAGGCAGGCTGTGATGAATGGCCTAGAAAGTCTTGCACTCACCGATATCAATAGCACCACTGGGGTAATTGATTTTGCCAAGCAATGCAAAGCGGCGGGCATAAAACCGCTGGCAGGCGTTGAAATCAGAAAGGCTGATCAGCTGCTGTATATCGCCATAGCAAAAAATCTGGATGGCTTCCGCGAAATCAATGAGTTGCTGACAAAGACGAATTTATCGGAAATGCCGCTTCCAAAGCAATCTCCTTACTTTAACCATGTGTTTGTGATTTATCCTACAGACAATGTGCCTGAGATACTTCAAAAACATGAGTTTGTAGGGATAAAGCCAGCTGAATTGAAAAGGTATCAACCTTCTTTTACAAAAAAAGCGGAAAAGCTGGTATGTCTTTACCCGGTGACATTTTCAGGCAATCAGGAATTTAACCTGCATAAATTGCTGCGCTGCATTGATAATAATATGCTGCTAAGCCATCTGCCACCAAAGCAATATGCCGGCACAGGGGAATATATGATCCCAATCAGTGAGCTCAAGGCATTGTATCAGGAGTATCCATATATCATCCGAAATACGGAGGTATTGATGGAGCAATGCAGTTTTCCTTTCGATTTTCAATCTCCCAAAAATAAAAAATGCTATACTTCAAGCTATTATGAAGATAAGATTCTGTTGGAAACCCTGGCATTGGAGGGCTTCAAGGACCGATATTCAGCTGATAATCATGTTGCTAAGCAGCGCTTATATGATGAGCTGGAGACCATCCATAAGATGCAGTTCGGTTGTTATTTCCTTACCACCTGGGACATCATCCGCCATAGCCTGAGTAAGGGCTATTTTCATGTAGGCAGGGGCAGCGGCGCCAACTCGCTGGTGGCTTATTGCCTTAAAATTACCGAGGTAGATCCTATAGAGCTTAATCTTTACTTCGCCAGGTTTCTGAACAACAAGCGAACAAGTCCGCCCGACTTTGACATCGACTGGAGCTGGACCGACAGGGATGATATTATCGATTATATCTTCAAAAGGTTCGGAAGGGAACATACGGGCTTTTGCGGAACAGTTACCGACTTTAAGCATCGCTCAACTGTGCGGGAACTGGGAAAAGTTTTTGGCTTACCGAAAGAGGAGCTCGACCAGCTTTCGCGTACCACTTTCGATCAGAAGCCTCAGGACAAATTGGTCAAAAGCATACAGCATTATGGAAAAATGCTGGCTGGCTTTCCCAACCAGTTGTCCATGCACTCCTGCGGTATTTACATTACCGAGGAGCCGATTGCCAATTATACGGCCATGAACGTTTATCCCAAAGGTGTGCCTACCTGTGAAATCGATATGTATATGGCAGAAACATTTCACCTGGAAAAAATAGACATTCTCTCTCAAAGAGGACTGGGCCATATCAAGGAGGCAGTATGCATTGCGGAGAAAAACAAAGGGGTTAAAATTGATATTGCCGATACCAAAAGCTTCAAAAAGGATGAAAAGTGCAATACACTGCTCAGAACAGGTAAAACACTGGGCTGCTTTTATATTGAAAGTCCTGCCATGCGCGGTTTGCTCAGACGCCTAAAATGCGATAGTTACGAAACGCTGGTGGCGGCAAGCAGTATCATCAGGCCCGGAGTAGCACAAAGCGGGATGATGCGGGAGTACGTGGAAAGGCATCGTGACCCTTCCAGGATTAAGTATTTTCATCCTGTATTTGAAGAGCAGCTAAAGGATACTTACGGGGTCATGGTATATCAGGAAGATGTGATAAAAATTGCCCATCATTTCGCCAAGCTGGACCTCAACGATGCGGATGTATTAAGACGGGGGATGTCCGGAAAATCACGTTCCCAGCAGGAGATGGACAAGGTGAAAGGCCAGTTTTTCAGCAATTGTGAAGCGATGGGCTATCCCAAAGCAATGGTGGAAGAAGTGTACCGGCAAATAGCCTCCTTTGCAGGCTACAGTTTTTGTAAAAGCCATAGCGCTTCTTATGCGGTGGAAAGTTATCAGAGCTTGTACCTCAAGGCTTATTATCCTTTGGAGTTTATCACCGCCGTCATCAATAATAATGGCGGCTTTTACAGGCCTGAGGTCTATATTACCGAAGCGCGAATGTTAGGTGCGCATATTGAGGCACCGGATATCAACTTTAGTTTATCCAATGCCAGTCTGAAAGGGGAGACCATTCATTTAGGCCTGGACCAGATCATGCATCTTTCCAAAAAGGGGATAGCAGGCATTTGTCAGGCCCGCGAAAAAGGAGGACCGTTTTCAAGCCTTGCGGATGTGCTGGATAGGGCAGCGCTTAATTTTGATGATACTAGCTATGCCATTTATGCCGGCGCTTTGAGAAGCATTTCCAGGAGCAAGGGGCAGCTCATAATAGAGGCAAAACGTTATTTTCATCATGAGCCTGTCAAAACGCAGGCATTGCAGCTCTTTCAGGTACAACCCAAGGCACATACCTACGAACTGGATGAAGGCGATATGTTTGAAGATGCTTTTGATGAAATGGAGGGACTGGGCTATCCGGTTTCCGTTTCACCCTTCGACCTGTTAAAAACGAATTACCGTGGTGCTGTTTATGCTTCACAGCTATTGCAAAATGAAGGCAAAACGGTGCGCATGGTTGGCTATCTGATCTCTATTAAGGATGTACCCATTACCAATAAAGATGGTAAAACAAAGATGAATTTCGGCACTTGGATCGATATCTATGGCGGTTATTTCGATACCGTCCATTTTCCTGCTTCGCTAAAAAAACACCCCTTTACCGGGCTGGGCTGCTATTTGTTGTTAGGAAAAATTACGATAGACCACGATTTTCCCAGCATAGAAGTCCTCAAAATGGAGAAATTGCCGATGATTCCCGATC
>JBGSXH010000504.1:0-9997 GCA_041751515.1 Cyclobacteriaceae bacterium
AGGAAGCAATAAGGTTTTGAGTTTATATGTGCTGGGGGCACTTGCCGGTGGTATCGCGTATTTGCTCGCGTATAACTTGATTCCCTATTATGCTGCGGGCCTTAACTTTCCCGGGATGGTTGGTGCCTCAGCGGCTGTTTACGCTGTATCTGTAGCTGCCGCTACGCTAATGCCTAACTACACTTTTCATTTGATCTTTCTAGGTCCGGTCAAAATTAAGTATATCGTATTGGTTTATATATTTATCTCCTTCCTGGGTTCCGTAGGAGGAAATGCCGGAGGAAATATCGCTCACTTGGGTGGCGCTTTAATAGGCTTTGTTTTTATAAAACAACTGCAGCAGGGTCGGGACTTAGGGAAGCCGGTAGTTGCTGTGATTGAATTTTTTAAAGGACTTTTTAGTCCTAGACCTAAAATAAAGGTCTCATATACCAATCCTAAAGCAAAATTTAAAAAAGCTACAGAAAGACCCAAGTCGCAATCACGACCAGTATCTGAGCAGGAAGAAATAGATTTAATCCTTGATAAAATTTCGGCTTCGGGCTATGAAAGTCTGACGAAAGAGGAAAAGCAAAAGCTTTTTAACG
This sequence comes from Cyclobacteriaceae bacterium, assembly GCA_041751515.1. GTDB lineage: Bacteria > Bacteroidota > Bacteroidia > Cytophagales > Cyclobacteriaceae > JBGSXH01. The sequence goes on from JBGSXH010000504.1 coordinate 588, forward strand.
CTAGTCGAAAATGATGGTGCTGATATAAAGCGCCAAGAGATAAACGCAAAGGAATAATCTTAGCGTCCAGGCAGCGGTACGAATCCAGGTATGGACCTGTATGTTTTTGACCGTTTCTTTGTCGTAGCCCGATTTTGCCAGCTCTTTACCTAATGGCAATACACGTATGAAAGTGTTCGTCCAGATTAGTAGCAGGAGAGCAAAAGCGGTAAAATGGGTCATTCTGGCAAGGTAGGGCAGGGGAACTAGCATGATGGTCGCCGCAAGCAAAAACTCTATGGCCATTAGGGGCACCATGACTTTAATGATCTTCCTGCGCATCATGGAAAAGTAATTGATGAAGGCTTTCACTTGATTATGCACGATAGCATCGTAATGCGTTCCTTGCAATATCCAGGACACGCCGGTAAGCAAAGCTGTGCAGATGACTTGCGACATCATCAACCAAAAAATAAGATAATCTTCCATTAGAATTGCCAGAGTGATATAGGAACAGGAAACTGCCTAAAGTGTTTCAGTTTCTTTATTGGCAAGTTGACCACAGGCCGCATCAATATCCTTTCCACGACTTCTTCTAACATTAACAGTTACCCCGCGATCTTCGAGATAGCTGCTGAACTTTTCTAAAGTCTGTGGATCAGTATTTTCGAATTTAGCTTCTGCAATAGGATTGTATTCAATAATATTGATTTTGCTAGGCACCTTTTTCCAGAAATGATATAACTCTTCGGCATCTTCGATCGAATCATTAAAATTATAAAAAAGGATATATTCGAAAGTGACCCTGGTTTTGGTCTTTCTGTAAAAATACTGTAAAGCTTCCGCCAACACCTCGAGTGTATTGGTTTCGTTAATAGGCATGATCTGATCGCGCTTTTTGTCATTGGCAGCATGTAAAGACAAAGCCAGGTTGAATTTTACATCATCGTCAGCCAGCTTTTTGATCATTTTGGCGATACCTGCTGTACTTACTGTAATCCTACGGGGCGACATGCCCAAACCTTGTGGAGAGGTGATGTATTCGATGGATTTCAGTACATTGGCATAGTTAAGCAGAGGTTCTCCCATGCCCATATACACGATATTAGTAAGTGGATGTTGATAATGCTTTGCTGCCTGCTCCTTAATCATGACCACCTGATCATAAATTTCAGCCGCTTCGAGGTTTCGTTTTCGGTCCATATAGCCTGTAGCACAAAATTTACAGGAAAGGGAGCAGCCTACCTGAGACGATACACAGGCAGTCATGCGATCATCTGCAGGAATCAATACCCCTTCTACAAGATGTGCATCATGCAATCGGAAAGCAGATTTAATGGTTTTATCGTTGCTTTGCTGCTGTTGTGCCAGGGTAACAGGATAAAAGGCAAAGGCAGCGGAAAGTGCTTCCCGAACGGACTTGGACAGATTTGTCATTTCTTCGAAGCTGGTAGCAGATTTTTGCCAAATCCACTCTTCCACCTGCTTAGCCCTGAAAGCCTTTTCTCCCCTATCTGCAAAAAAAGTCTTTAGTTCTTCGCTGTTGATCTTCCTGATGTCCTTGAGTTGCGTCGCTGCCATATTGCAAATTTAGTCATTTTTTTGCAGCCTTTCCCGAATGTCTTCGGGTAGTTTGGCTATTTTTCGTTGCTGATAATCAAAGCAAATGATGCCTGTTTTGGCTTCCGTAAGAAGCTTATCAGTTGTTTTATCTACAATCTGATAAACGAGATCGAAACCATAGGCGTGAAAATCTGCTGCTGCAATCCGAATCAACGCTATGCTGCCATAGAAAGTTTCTGCCTTATATACAATTCCCACATCGGCGACAATGATCCCATAGCCGTTGAGCCCATCCATTTCATTGTAAATGCCAAAATGCTTTAAGTACTGCATTCGTGCCTCATGAAGCAATGAGAGGACAGTATCATTGCCCACATGTCCACCATAATTCAAGTCGGTGATCCTGATTGGAATTTCGCAGGTGAAATCAAATTGAGCTGGTACCTTTATCCTTATGCGCGCCATAAATACATCATCAGATTAGTTATTAAGCCATTATGTCCGATTTTTAAGCATTTAATCAATCAAAACTGACATATTTTCATGATTTAATGAAAATATGCTATTTGGTGTGTGCTTTGTCGGGCAATGATAGTAATAAGCATACATCATAAAAAATATCAAAATGAATTTCAATAACTATACTATAAAATCTCAGGAGGCGATTCAGCAGGCTATCAGTCTTTCTGGTAATTACCAGCAGCTGGCCATAGAACCCGGCCACTTGCTCAAAGCCATTTTAACAACTGATGATAATGTCATTGGCTTTTTGCTGAAAAAGCTGAACGTCCAAAAAAACCAGTTGCAGCGACAGCTCGAGGAGATTATCATCGGTTATCCTAAAGTTTCCGGACAGCAGCCTTATCTTTCCAACGACAGCAATGCTACGCTTCAGAAAGCTGAAGGATATTTAAAGGACTTTAAAGACGAATATGTTGCCGTCGAGCATATTGTGCTCGGTTTGCTGGCCGGCAAAGAAAAAGTGGCGGGCATGCTCAAAAGCATGGGGCTGACTGAAAAGGATTTGAAAGCTGCCATTCAGGAGCTGCGAGGCGGTGAGCGTGTGATCGATCCCAATGCGGAATCGAAGTACAAGAGTTTGGAGCGCTATTCCAAAAACCTGAATGAAATGGCTAAGGCCGGCAAGATCGACCCCGTCATTGGAAGAGACGAGGAAATTCGTAGGGTTTTACAAATTCTTTCCAGACGGACAAAAAACAACCCCATCCTACTAGGCGAGCCTGGCGTCGGAAAAACGGCCATTGTTGAAGGTATGGCGCAACGTATTGTGGATGGTGATGTGCCGGAAAACCTGAAGTCTAAGATCCTCATTAGTCTGGACATGGGGCAACTGGTGGCAGGTGCCAAATACAAAGGAGAGTTTGAGGAAAGACTGAAGGCGGTCATCAAAGAAGTGACCGATTCTGAAGGAGAAATCATTCTCTTTATTGATGAAATTCATACCCTAATAGGTGCTGGTGGTGGCGAAGGTGCCATGGATGCGGCCAATCTTTTAAAGCCCGCGTTGGCGCGGGGAGAGCTGCACGCTATTGGTGCGACCACTTTGAAAGAATATCAAAAATATATAGAAAAGGACAAAGCGCTGGAACGCCGTTTTCAGGCGGTAATGGTGGATGAGCCCAATGTTGCAGATGCCATTTCCATTCTTCGGGGTATCAAGGACAAGTATGAACTGCATCATGGTGTGCGCATTAAGGACGATGCAGTAATTGCTTCGGTCGAATTATCGCACCGGTACATTTCCGATCGTTTTCTGCCCGATAAGGCGATTGACCTGATGGACGAAGCTTCAGCAAAGCTGCGAATAGAGATAGATTCCCTGCCGGAAGAACTCGATGAGCTGCAGCGCAAAATCATGCAGTTGGAAATTGAACGGGAGGCCATTCGCAGAGAAAAGGACAAGGAAAAGGAAAATACTTTGTCCAAGGAAATTGCTGAACTGTCTGAAGTACGCGATGAATTAAAGGCGAAATGGGAAAATGAAAAATCCCTTATTCATGGCATTCAGCAGGAGAAAGAGAACATCGAAAAGTACAGGCTGGAGGCAGAGCAGGCCGAAAGAGGGGGTGACTATGGCAAGGTGGCAGAACTGCGATATGGAAAAATCCGCGAGGCAGAACAGCAATTAGAAGTTTTGAAGGAAAAGAGTCATTCCCTTCAAAACGAGAAATCTCTATTGAAAGAAGAGGTCGATGCGGAGGATATTGCCGAAGTAGTTGCAAAGTGGACTGGTATTCCGGTATCAAAGATGCTACAAAGCGATCGTGAAAAGTTGCTGAGTCTGGAGAAAGAATTAGGCAAGCGAGTGGCGGGTCAGGAAGAGGCCATCAGTGCGCTTTCGGATGCCGTGCGCAGGAGTCGTGCGGGTTTGCAGGATCCAAAGCGGCCCATCGGTTCATTTATCTTTCTGGGAACCACCGGAGTTGGAAAAACCGAGCTGGCCAAATCTTTGGCAGAGTTTCTATTTAACGATGATAATGCCATGGTGCGCATTGATATGTCTGAGTATCAGGAGCGACATGCCGTGAGCCGTCTGATTGGTGCGCCTCCGGGCTATGTGGGATATGATGAAGGCGGACAGCTGACAGAAGCCGTACGCAGGAAACCTTATTCCGTCATTTTGCTGGACGAAATCGAAAAAGCACATCCGGATGTATTTAATATCTTACTACAGGTACTCGACGATGGCCGACTGACAGACAATAAAGGCCGGGTGGCAAATTTTAAAAATACCATCATCATCATGACCACCAATATTGGTTCGGGCCTTATCCAGGAAAGTTTTGATCGCATGACGGCGGATAATGAAGAAGAAGTGCTTGAGAATACCAAGCTGGAGGTTTTCGAAATGCTGCGGAGAAGCGTACGGCCTGAGTTTTTGAACAGGATTGACGAAACCATTATGTTCCGTCCATTATCCAAAAAGGATATCCGCAAGATTGTAGATATTCAGTTCAAGCAAATTCAGCATAGACTGGAAGAAACCGGTATTAAGCTGGAAGCATCGGATAAAGTACTTGATTATATGGGCCGTATAGGCTTCGATCCGCAGTTTGGAGCCAGACCGCTGAAGCGCGTGATGCAACGCAGCATTCTCAATGACTTGTCAAAGGAAATACTGGCAGGAAGAATTAGCAAAGATGCGATCATCGGTATCGATATGGACGACGACAATACCATTCAGTTCATCAATCTTGATGAAGTAACGTTATAAATTGTCAATAAAAAAAGCGACTTCCAGATTGGAAGCCGCTTTTTATATTGACTATTGATAATATGATCTGTAAACTCTTTAAGTTGTTTAAGTCAAGATTTTACTCCATCACCATAATACTTCCCTTCATACCAGGGTGAAATGCGCAAATGTATTCTGATAATTCAGCCGCAAGCTCGGGCGTTAAGGTAAAAGTGATGTTATCTCCTGAGCGTACCAAGTCGACAGCCTCATCCTCACCAAAACTGCCAGCATTATTTCCCTGACCTAACAAAACCGCGCTGCTTCCATCTCTGAAATTAAGCGGATGTGAAGAGGCACCGGCATTGTTAACAAATGTATATCTTCCGCCTTCCATTAAATTGAGTGCAGGATTTTCTGTTCCTGTTGTAGCCATGGCACCTTCTCCCTCAATAGCAGAAATGACATAGGCATTTGCACCGACGTTTTCCAGGGTTATAGTAGCTTCACCCATAGTTTCCTGACCTGGCATAGGAGCATCGTCGTCATCCGAACAGGCTGTGCCCACAAGTATTAGTAGACATAAAATAAATGCATTTTTAAGTACATGCTTTCGGGTATTGTATATGTTTGTTTTCATCATTAAATTATGCTTGTTAAGAAACCAAGTACGTGTAAAAGGCCTGGTCAGATTGCCGCTGCCAAATTATAGTCCATCAAATGGCCTTTTACGCCTGACTAAAGGATATCTATTTTAAATAATTGAAAGTTTTGAACCATTCAACAGCGTCTTTTACAGCTTCTTGCATACTGCGTTGCTCAATATTAAGTAATTTATAGCTTTCACGACCATCATAATACAACTTCGTATTGATTAAAGCAGCGTTTTCAACATTTAGTTTTACAGAGGTATTGAATGCTTTATTAATGGCCGTACCAGCAGTACCACCGGCGAAACTCAGCGACGCGGGAATAGGAATGAGCCCTTTCTGCACTCCGGTGACTTCAGCGATCAGCTTAAAAAAGGCGCTGTAGGACATGTTATCATTGGCCAGCAAATATCGCTTTCCGGAAACTTCCGATAGCATTACCTTACCAATGGCCTCGGCCACATCCATCACATGGATAAAACTCTTGCCACCTGCTGGGCACATGACAAGGTTGCTATTAAGATAATGTAAAATTGCCTGGCCGGAGCTGGGTTTAACATCCCTGGCACCAATCATAAAGGAAGGGTTGATAAGTACCGCCGGTACATCATGCTGGTTTAACAGATACTCTTCAGCCGCTTTTTTTGTGTTAATATAATCAGTTTGAATGGCCAATTTGCTTCCGTCTGCCAGCGGGAAGGTATTGGCAGTCCCTACTGCAATTATTTTGCTAACATTATTCACTTTCGCAGCCTGAACAATGGCCTTTGTTCCTGCGAGATTAACCGCTTCGTGTTCTTTTTGTGTGGTCTTCCATTGCAGCGTATTTGCAGCTGCATGTACAATATAGGTACAATCTTTGGCTGCCTGCTCCAGCGATTCAGCATCTGTTAGGTCGCCGAAGTGCTTTTCATAATTGAGTCCGATTAAGCCTTTCAGGTCACTACTATTTCTGACCAGGGCCCGCACATTGTAATCATGATTGCAGAGCCATGCTACAACATTGGCGCCCAGTAAGCCTGTTGCCCCGGTAACTAGTACCCTCATGCGTTTTGTACTTTCGAACGATTCAGTTCATTATAAATCACTCTACTAAAAATCTGCATTTTTATTTGGCTGGGTATCATCTTTACAATCCTGTAAAAGATTTTATTGACCACGCCTGGTATAATAACTTTTTTACCTGCTAAAGTATTCATAACACTAATTTCTGCCACTTCCTCAACCTTGAGTGTTGACATTCTCGCTAAAAAGCCATGTCGGCTTAGGCGTATTTTTTGCTCTTCAGTAGTAATAAAGGGACCAGGATGCAATACACTAACTGAAATGTCGGCATGCTTTAGCTCCTCCCGAAGCCCCAGGGAAAAATAGTAGACGAATGCCTTTGATGCAGGATATATCGTTTTGTACGGCATAGGAGAAAAAGCCGCGATGCTGGACACATTAAGGATAAAGCTGTTTTTGCTTTTACGCAGATCGTCAATAAAAATCCTTGTAAGGAGGGTGAGGGCTCTGATATTAGTAAGAATAAGGGTATTCAGCCAGTTGAAATCTACTTCATGAAAGGGTGAGGTACCTCCCATACCGGCATTGTTCACCAAGCCACTTATGAGTAAGTTTTTCTCCTTTACCCAACCGGCAAAAGCTTCAATGTTTTCAATTACTGTAAGGTCAGACTCATAATATTGACAATCGATATTGTTTTTTTGAGTTAACTCCCGGGCATACTCAGGTAGCTTCTCATTAGGAAGTGAAAGCAATAGTAGGTTGTATCCACGCTGGGCAAATTTTTTTGCCATGGCTTTGCCCAAGCCTAAGCTAGCCCCTGTAATTATTACATATGATGCAGGTACTGGTTGTATAGTCAATGTTAATGTAATTTAGAAACTCCTGGTTGCAGGTTCAAAAGCGCTTGAACCCTTTAATCACTTGCTTAATCCTATCTAACCAAGAAGTGTAATCTTATGTTTACCCTTACAGTAAATTGTTGACACTTAGATGTCAACCAAATTGATGATGCACGTGTCACAAACATTATGTTTTTGGTGATTTATAGATTTATTCAATATAAATATTTGGCAAAGCTCTATCAAATCAGTGATAAATTGTTATTTTTGCCGTTGAACCTCAATTAACAAACTCTCCATAGATGCATGCTTTACTAGTACGCATATCTTTCCTGTTAGCCTACTTGTGCTGCCTTTCGGGGTACGCTCAGAATATAAACTACCTTGATCCCCAGCAACCTTTTTCTCAATACATTACAGAAGGCTGGCAGGAAGAGCGTGGCATGCCTTTCAATAATGTATTAGATATTGCTCAGGATAGTAACGGATACTTATGGCTTGCTACTTTTCAGGGTTTGGTACGGTTTGACGGGGTGAAGTTTGAGCTTTTTAATCAAGGGAATTGTGAGGTGATGGATACAGATGGTATTTTAGCGGTGCATGCAGACCGTTCGGGTAGCATTTGGATCGGCACCAATGGCCATGGCATCATACGGTATAAAGACGGAGCTTTTGATACCAGCATTAATGCTGAAGAACTGAGACAAGAATTCATTACTTCATTTTCGGATGGTAAAGATGGTAAACTATGGGTGGGTACAAGGAACGGGTTTGGATATTTTAAAGACGATATCTACCATCCATATACAGGCCATGGCATTGGCAAAGGTGAAATTCTTGCATTGCAGGAGGATCACGACGGGGGACTATGGATTGCCGAAAACAGGTCAGGCCTTTATCGGCTGCATAATAATGTTATGAAACATTATGAGCAATTAAATAAAAGAAATAGAAATGCTGCCCGAAATTTTGTAGCCGGCGAAAATGGTCGGATATATATAGGTACAGAGGCTGGTGTTTACTTTCATGAAGCTGGTGAAATAACCCTACTCCATGAGCAAAGTGCTGCATACGGCTTTGTGCTGGAGCTGCACATAGATGGCAATGGTACTTTATGGATAGGCACCGAGCAGGGACTTTTAAGATATACTGATAAAAAAATTGAGAAAATGCCAAAGCAGCAATTGCCTGAAAACGCAGCGATTCAAGCAATTTTCGGAGATCATGAAGGCAGCTTATGGCTGGGTACTTACAGGCAAGGGTTCTTTAGATTGAAACAGGGAAAATTTGAAAATATTGGTATCCCTGAAGGTTTACTCAACGAAGTAGTATATGTTATTTATCAGGACAGTAGTACAACCTGGGCAGGTACCGAACATGGGATCGCTAAAATCAAAGGAAGAAAAGTGGAGCGACACTATATCCTGGGACAAAAACCATTGCAAAACAGGGTCCGCGATATCCTGAATGTTCCGGATGTTGGCCTTATGGTAGCTACTTACGGTGGACTTTTTATTTATGATGAAAGCAATGATCGTTTTGTTAACTATAAAACCGATCTGGACCTTGGAAGGGCCAGAGTATTAAATAATGCCGGCGATGGACAGGTGTGGGTAGGCACTACACGGGGCTTGTATAAGCTCAGGGGCCGAACTGCTCAATTTTATGGAAGGGCAGAAGGCCTTGAAAATACTTTTATTATGTCTTTATTTACTGATAAAGACAGTGCCTTGTGGATCGGTACGAATGGGGGCGGTATTTATAAACTGGAGCAGGAAAAAATTACCCGATTTGGGATCGCAGAAGGCTTGCCAGGGAACATTATTTTCCAGATTAGCCAGGATGAGGCAGGTTATTTATGGGTCGGCACTTCCAATGGACTGGCCAGGTTTAATGGGAAGCAGTTTGAAACTTTTAATGATGTATTGCCCGAATTAAGACAGGTAATATTTCAGGCGCTCCCAGAGAAAAGTGATTTATGGATCTTTACCAGTAGGGGTGTGCTCAAAGTGGATAAGCATTCGCTTTTGAACCGGAAGGATGCTGTCACTGTAGAACGATTCGGAAAGTTTGATGGTATGCGAAGCAGTGAAGTGACCGGTGCATCTGTCGCAAGCCTTGACGCAGCGGGCCAGCTTTGGGTAGCTACTATTAAAGGGATTACCGTGATCAATC
>JBGSXH010000505.1:0-2749 GCA_041751515.1 Cyclobacteriaceae bacterium
CCAGGAGATCAGGAATATGATCCAGATATTGCCCAGCACTTTTTGCGCAGCAGGAGGGATACCTTGCTTTCCTTCATCAATAACCTTCTTCATCACATATAGGATATGGAAGAAAAATACGGTAGAAATAGCTCCCCAAACCAGGAATGCTGTAATATCGGTTACCTCATAAAATTGACCGATATAGCCTGTAACAATCATACCCGTGCCCGAAAACCAGAATTGGTTTCGGATGCTGTTAAAGCTCGATGTTGTTAAGGTGACCACGAACAGAATCTGGAATAATAGCATAGGCACATCAATCAACCAGTTTAAGTAACGATAGCCATTATTAAACAAATCTGCTCCTGCGCCCAGAAAGTATTTGCCTCTTTCCTGGTCAAAAACGAAGCTGTTTGTCCAGTTATTCGCCTGGGCAAATAGCAATAGAAATGCTGAAACCATGACTACGACCGATAGTACAGATGACATTCTGTATCTTGGCGCCACTGATTTTATAGTCAATACAAAATATAGCAGTGAAGCCAGCATAACGGCATATCCGACGGTAAGCACATGTGCCACCATCTGATATGCCATTTCCGAGAACCCTTCGTTGAGTCCTATGTAATTCTCAAATGTTGCATTACCTAACTCTTCCATACATATAAAAGTTGATACATAAATAATTTAGTTTAAAATAGTTAACATACTATAATATATAATGTTTATTTAAAAATACCTACTATTAAACAAAAAGTATTCTGTTAACAAAGCAGATAAATCCTATTTCAGTGCCTAACTTGCTGGACTGAGGACAGCTTTTACCTAGAGCTACTTATGCAAATTGATGGTAATATATTAGTACCTTAAACCTGCGTTTGATTTACAGTAAAAGCATCCTTTTGCTTTTCGCAGCAAGTGAGCAGGAGCTATATGGGCTGCAATGGTGGTATCACCTTATGCCGAACGGTGCGCACCTGAGTGTGGGAGGGAAGATGGGGAATTAATCACTTTCTGATTGTATTGTTCTTTTTCAATTTATTCAAGTATAATGGCCTGACACGGTAATTTGACGTAGTGAAAATCGAATAGGATTTGACCCTTTAACCATTTCGAAGAATCTTTTCCATCTTTCGGCCTTTCGCCAGTTCATCTACCAGTTTGTCTAAATATCTGACTTGCTTCGTTACTGTATTTTCAATCTCTTCAATCCGATAGCCGCAGATGACCCCAGTAATAAGTTGAGCATTGGGGTTTAATGTGGCCTGCTCAAAAAACGTTTCAAAAGATGCTTTTTCAGCAATTATAGTATTCAGTTGTTGCTCACCAAAGCCGGTTAACCATGAAATTACCTGATGCAATTCTTCTTTCGTCCTACCTTTTTTTTCAACCTTAGCAATATAATGAGGATAAACTGATGCAAATGTCATTTTTGCCATCCGTTCATTATGTTCAGGAGTAGTTTTCATGGTTATGGCTAGTAATCGAATTTAAATGTCATCTTCAAGTGATAAAATTCCACGTAATCTCATGGTTTTCGTCTACAAAGAGCGTCAACAATTTAAGGCAAAAATTACCAGATCCAACGCACAATTTCGGTGGATATAATGCCCCATTTGCATCACAGGGAGTGGTAATTATGCTGATGCAACAAAGGGTGCTTTGTTGAGCCATTCCATGTGCTCAACCTGGGCGATCATAAACTGCCCTAAATCGTCGAGTCTGATAATGGTGCCAGGCATTTGTTGATCGTCTGCCAGGATCTTGCCCGTACCCTGTTTCGTGGAGATCACTGCAGCACGCACTAAGGTCCAGTCGATATTTTCATTGGTAATGATCATGGGCAGAATTCCGTCCTGCGCCTGCTTCATAGGTTTAAAAGCAAGGTTTACAAATACCTTCATCAGCTTTCTCTTCAAGTTCAGTGGTTCTCCCGGCAGCGCCATGACAGCACCTGAGATATTGACCAGCCGCTTGATCTTGAGTTCATTCATCTTGTCGGTGAGGATATAGCCGATCTTCTGAAATTTTTCATATTGCCCGGGCTCTTTCACTCCACCCGCAGCATTAACAACTGCCACACTGCCAGTCAGCGCCTGTTCAACCGATGCACTGTTCAGTAGATTGCCTTCAACGATGGTCACTTGTTCTTTCAGGTCACCAAGTTTTTCCGGCGACCTCACCAATACTTTCACCTGATAGCCCCTGCTTAAAGCTGCTTTAAGCGTGGCTTTACCCACCTGGCCAGTGGCCCCTAAAATTGAGATCTGCATGAGTATGGCATTTAGTGCTAATATTAATCGACAAATGTTATGTTATGTGCCAGGCATTACCTTTAGCCTATCGTTATTGCCTTAAAATAGCTATCCGGTATGATATGCCTCCTTGAGAGCACTTTAATAGCAAATTTCCCTATTAGCATCTACTGAAAATGTCGTAAAAGGTTGTGTGTTAATGATTTGCAGTACTAAATATTTTCTATTGGCAAATTATTTAAACCCCAATGCTGATTGCTAATCCAATAAAATTGATAAGTGAAAATTAGCTGTATTTACAAAGTTGTCGAAGTGCTGTCTTTGTATAGTATTTTATTATACTGAATCTATTTTAAGCTTTGTTTCAAATAACACATTCATCGTCAAATGTCTGCAAGTAGCCTAAGTTCATCAGAACATTTTAAAATGAACCTATGTAAAGTGCTGAGCTGATCTAAGATCATTTTATTGAGTTTTGTATTCGTTGATCCACAGATTCCTAATAGCTCGCG
>JBGSXH010000506.1:0-7274 GCA_041751515.1 Cyclobacteriaceae bacterium
CTTCGCCCTTTCAGTCCCATAATGCCAGTAACGAGCTTTAGCGAAGATATAAAGATAAAATTATAGGAATATTATGACAAAACCAATATTCTTTAGCTTTAAATATTTCATACTAAGTAAATTTAATACACGTGTAATAGAAAAGTTAAAATTTAATAGTCAGTGCACTCGTTTGAAATTGCGTTTTTGAGGAATTTTCACTTTTGTGGATTGAGAAAGATATTGCTTCAGTATAAAATTTTTGCTATGATATATTTCCATCAGCAAGTCTTTTTTACACACTTAAGGAAAGATTAACATATATGCCTAATATTTAAATAGTACCTCCACACATAAATTTTTGTACGAGGTAAGAGATGGGTATCCTGCAGCATGCAATCGATTTATAAGAATTTTCAGGCTCAAAATGAGACTAAGTAGGGTGAGAAAGAAGGTAAGGTGCAAATAGCCATAGGTTATAATAACTTGCGTTCCTTGGAAGGAGGACGAAGTAGTGCCAGCGTCTTTCAATATGTTCAGTATAACTCTAAGCTTTGAGGCAAATGCACGATATTGACTTTAATCAAGCGAATCTGTTGAACCGTTAGGAGAAAGTTTGCAGAAAATTAGTAGGGCTTTGACATTGAAAATCACCGCAATTTTGCTGGAATTGCTTTTGTCGTAATAGGTTGATGCTATAATTCGGTATATAAGACGAATGAGGGCTGCAAGAATGTACAACTATTGTAACACCCAGGTTTGAAGTGTCCATCTGATCATTAATAATCGTCCATATTCCCCATATGATCAATATTGCTGCCCGATTCAAAATCATAAAGGGTGAGGGCGCGTAGTTCATAGTATGAGACCCAGAAATCGCGCAGGGCATTGATATAATTGTTGTTGGCGCGGTCTTTTTCTTCCCGGGCAATGGTCAGGTCGGTAATGGGCATTTGTCCTTGCTGAAATCGATTCTGCGCCAGGGTCCAGCGCCGGTTCGCAATGCTCCTGGCCCTCTCGCTGGAGCTCACCTGCCCGGTCAGGATATCGATTTGCCTGATTTTGGTAATAATTTCCTGCTCGAAGTTCAGCTGTTCCTGGTGTACATTGGCTTCCACCAGCTCCCGTTCCGCCTGTGCCGAATTGCGGCGTGCTTTGGTACGCCCCCAATCCAGAATTGGTATGCTGATGCCGAAATTCACCAGTTGTTGATTTAATGGATCCTGATAAGCCATGCTCAGGCGCTCGTTTTGACCTGATAGCCCATTCAAGCCGACGCTAGCATATAAATTTCCGGTCATGCCGGTTTCTCCTCTGGCCTGGGCCAGGTTGCGTTCGGCTTCCCGCTTGCGCAAGGCAAACTCATCCGGTTTCGGATTGTATTCCATGGCATAGCGTAAGGCCAAGGCTTCGTCCAAAGTGAAATCGGGGATGCGTATGTCTTCTGTCACCTGAATGCTTTCTGATCCTGGCAAACCCAGCATAATGGAAAACTCCAGTGCAGCATTTTGCATAGCAGCCTGTGCACCACGCAACTCCTGCTCAGCGTTGATAACAGAAAGCTCAATTTGTAGCAGCTCTTCTTCATTGGCCCTACCTAGCCTGTTTCTTTGTTGGGTAATATCGTAAATGGCCTCGTTGGCTGCCAGATTATTGCGTGCCAGCGATAGCTGCGTTTGTGCCAGTAGTAATTCAAAATACAGCTCGCTTACCATGCTACCCAGCATTTCCATGTCCTGGTTAAAAATCTTTTGAGACATGGTAAAGCGAATAGGTTCCGTCTGCCGATCCCATGCCAGTGCATTGAAGCCGAAGATAGGCTGGTCGATACCTACATAAACTGGCGAGCTGTTATAGGCATAATTTTCTATGGGCTGAAAATTGTCGATCCGCTGCAAACCGGAGCTCACGAAAATATTGGTATTGGAGCGGGTAATGCTTTGGCTCAGGCTCATGCGCAGGCTATTGTTCATTCTGGCACGGGCACGGAAAATTTCTGAGCCATCTGGCTGCACGATAGGTTCGATATTTCTGCTGAAATTAGGTAAAGTTGCATCCAGCCTCAGCTGTGGTAGGTAGTTGGACTGGAACATGCGATACTCCCAATAGCTGTTTTGCTGCTGCACCCGGTTAATCCGGTACTGCGGCGATTGCTCCCTCGCCATTTCCAGAGCAGCAGGTAAACTCAGCCGAAGGGTGTCCTCCTGCGCATTTGCATGTAACTGCACTCCGAGACTTAAGATAATGAGGAAAAGACGGTACACTTTATTCACGATGGTAGCAATATTGGCGGATGAAATTTCATTAAAGCTTAAACATAAGCAATTGTAACTAAAATGCCAGTTATGCTTTGGTTTAAATTGTGCATTGCAAAGGTTAAACCTGTATTGTTTACGATGCCGGAAAATTTGGTCTTTATTAAGGTCGAAACATACTGAAACCTGTTTGTAAAGATGAGGGCCAATGAAGGAATACTTCAAATTTCCAGTTTTGCTTTTTGTCTGAGTATTATTTGTATATAAAATTAATTTAGTATTTAATTGTAAAATTACTTTCTTACCGATTGATTGGTTGTAACAATTCATAGTGTAGTATAAGTCAAAGCCACCTTTCGCATGACAATTGGCAAATCTTTGCACTGTAAATTTTATTGTATGAATACTTTATTAAAGCTGGCAATTATTATTTGTGCTATGAGTTCCTGCCAGCAGCATAAGGAATCTGATAAATCTGAAGCGCGTTATCAACTAAGCCTTCATGGAACAAAGGAAATTTCCCTGAATGAGTACACTTCATATGAAAATTACTGGCACTTCGCTGACATTGACGACAGCAGTAATGTCTATACAATCACCAAACTACCCGATCGTAACCGCATTGTTTTTTACAATTACGAGCAGGCTGAACATAGCTTTGATATTGACATTGCTAAAGACGGTCCGGATGGGGTAGGGGAAATCGCACCCTCCATTTATATTCACAATGCTGACTCCATCTTTGTCATTCGTTACCAGTCCAATGCGCTTTATTTGGTTGACAAGCAGGGCAGTGTAAAGGATAATATAACTTTTGAAGCAATCGATGGTGAGGAAGTTTTTGGCTTTTTTGCTATGAAAGGATATGAGCTTTTAGGTAATGATAGCAAGCTGTACTTTAAACGACCGTCGCAATATCCACCTTATGAAAGCGCATTTTATGAATTGACAACTGAGCTTGTGTATGACTGGAGCACTCGCCAAGCGAGCAGTAATATTGCAGCTTACCCTGACTTCATGCAGAAGGGGATATACTATGGCGCTTATGCCTATAATACCTTTCGCACCATGAACCAGGCAGGGGAGCTGGTGTACAGCTTTAAATATGATCCCAATATTTACATTTATGATGATGAAAAGCTGATAAAGTCAGTAAATATTCCCTCGAGGCATATCTCTCAGCTGCCACCTCCACCTGCAAAAGACCTCAGCGAGGTGGGTTTGGAAGAACAAATCGACTATGCGAATCCGCTTGGGCAGTTCATGTACATCGTGCATGATCAGTACAGGCAGGTGTATTATCGCTTTCTATTTCAGCCCAGTCCGGCCAGGGATGCAGCACAAAATATCATTAAAACCTGCGACAGGCCATTTTCTATTCAGATCATCAGTGAAGATTTCACGCTTTTAGGTGAGACGGATTTTCCCGCCAATACCTACCTGCTTTACAACTACCTCGTAACGCCAGATGGACTTTTGCTGGCCACCATACATCCGCAAAACCCTAAGCTGGAAGAAGAGAAGCTTTCCTTTGATATTTTTGCTTTAGTGGAAAAGTGATTTTATGTCACTTCTGAGGTGACACATAGAAAAATAAACTAAACATTTAATTCGTAAACTATATTTTTAGTTTACGAATTATTCATTTACATTGAGATAATATTTTAAAGCGGCTGTCGCAACGCGATTAAGATTCTCGCTAAAAAATCGGGACAGGCAGGTGGCCGTTAAAAAACAATTATGCACTCATGCATTATTATCTCAAAATTGTCTGCTCAACTTTTTCCCTTGCATTGCTAGGGTCATGTAATGGAAATGAGGATTCAAAATTCCAGCATACTTTCACCCACGACGCGCTCCCCGATAAAATTGAGCTGAAAGGTGAGAAACATAGTTTCGATGAAATAATGAGTCCTCGAAATGTGCTTTTGGTCTCTAATTACATGGTAGTCAGTGAAAGGGGGAGGCAAGATGACTTACTACACATCATTGATATGGATACCTGGGAGTACCTTCGGAGTACTGGTAAAAATGGGATGGGACCCGGCGAAAGCACAGTAGCCTGGAAGCTTGAACATGCGATGGAAGATGATGCTTTCTGGTCTTATGACATAGAACAGAAGTTGTATTCAAAATTCTATGTAAACGATACTACCAAACTTGCTGCTGAACAATATAAACAAGGGGAAGCAATTTTTATGGCTTCCAATATCATGTGGCTGGACGAAGAAACACTATTGGCAGAAATGGTAGATGGTAAGAATAAGTACTTTAAGATTTCAAAATTCGGAGATACATTAAACATTGTAGGCGAGTGGGACAATATTATTGACGAAAGGGAAATTCCACATAATGTTATTAGTAGCATTCATCAGGGCAAAACAGCCATTTCAGCTGATAGAAGTAAAGTGATAAAGGTGGGGCTGCAACGTGATTTTATTGATGTTTATGACACGTCCAGCGATTCTTTGTTTACTATCTTTGGGCCCGATAATGAAATGCCGGATTTTCAGGTGGACTATAGCGCCGGTTATCCCATGGCTTTATTGCCTCAAGAGCGGAAAGTGTACTATTGGGATGCATTTGCCGGCGAATCAGCGATGTACTTATTGTATTATGGTGACATACGAGAAAATATGCATCTGGAAAAATCATTCCCAAAGGTACTGGTATTAGACTATGACGGCAACCCTTTGGCGCACTACCAACTAGACTTCGCAATTACTGCCATCGCAGTGGATGAAAACCGGCGATTGTTCTATGGTCTGGATTACGATGAAAACCCCAACGTTGTGAGTTTTGAATTTTGAAAATAGCGTTTCCATTAATAGCCTTACCCCGGCCCTGAAAATTTCCGAGCCATACGGCTGTACAATAGGCTCAATATTTCTACTAAAATTCGGCAAAGTGGTATCGAGCCTCAGCTGCGGCAGGCAGTTGGACTGGAACATGCGGTATTTTTAATAGCTGTTTTGCTATGCATTTGCTTGCAACCCAATCATTAATATACTAATAGGAAACGGTATAGTATATTAATGTAGTGGTAATCTTGGCGGATGAAATTTAATTTAGATGGTCAACATAAGTATTTGTCATAAAATCTCTGGTTATGCAAATATTTTTTGCTACTAAATAGCGGAGTAAATCATTGTTCTGTGGCGATAAAAAAACATATATTTTATTTTCGAATGTTACTTTCATTTGCAATATATACATATACATATACATATACATATACATTGCTTTATAGTTGTTTTTATATGAATATGCTAATAATTGTATTGATTTTTATTGTTACTTTATGCCTTATTTATTCCTTGGGATGGGTGTGGTAAAGCCCTATTATTGAATATTGATTCTTGCAAGATCACTATTTATTTTAAACCCTTTAAATTATTTTTACCTATGAAAAAGTTAGGATTATTTTTATCAGCAACATTTGTTTTCTTTTTGTCAATTTTTGGTACCGCCACAGAGTCCTTTGCACTTAGAAAGTTTGATAATGTAGATTGTTCAGGTAGTAATGGTGGCTGCCTAGATACAGTAATCATTACTCCTTACTAAGACTTACGATTCATTTTACGAGAGAGAGAGTTACTTTAGGTAGCTCTTTCTTTTAATTTTTATAATATGAGAATAGGTATATTGTATATTTTAGTGTCGTTTTATTTGTTATCATGTTCTGGTCAAAAAGCAGACACCAAATTAGAATTTGACTATGAATTGATAGAGAACTCAGAAATCAAATTCCCATTAGATAAATCTACCTCCAATGTAGAGCTTTACTTAGAAGTAATTGAAGACCCCGATAACGGACGGGAATTATTGGCATATCTTAGCCGCACAAAACTGGCGATTTTGTACTTTGACATAGCAGAGCAGAAATTAGTTAAAGAAATACCATTGCAGAGGGAAGGTCCTGAAGGTGTAGGAAAACCAACTGGTGCCTACGTTGTCTCCTGGGATTCTATTTATGTAATTGCGGCCAACAATTATCAGGTATCCTTAATCGACCAAAATGCTAAAGTACATCGTCGATATCGCCTCTTAGATGGCGATACGTATAATGAAAATACGGGCCTCATCCAGGTAAAAGCCACTTCGCCGGCAGTGAAGGTTGGCAATTTGATGTATTTTAATGTACTGCCTGACAGGGATTCTTACGAACCATTTTATTATGAGGGTAAAATAAATTCATCGCTCGACCTGGTCACTGGAGATTACGAATACTTCAACCAGTATCCAGCAGAATTTAAAGGTAAGGTTTGGGGCGTCAGAGGTCCTTCATATTCGACAACCTTCAGATCTTCTACTAATGAAATGGCTTTTTCATTTTCGATATCCGACAGTATATCGGTATTTGATTTGGAAGATTGGTCATCAGAAAGATTCTATGGAGGCAGTAAGTATAAGAAAAATCCTGTTCAGCCATTCGAAAACCCGAATGAAAGCCTCGACTTGAGCGATGACGCTCTTCGTACTTTTCATTATGAGGGCATGATATATGACAAATACGAAGAGGTATATTATCGAATTGCATTGCATGATATTGAATTAGCAGATGCTAACAGTAATAAGTTAGATATGTTTAATAAAACTTTATCGATTATAGTCTTGGATAGAGATTTTAATATTCTCACTGAAAAAAAACTAGAAGATAATAAGTATATGTGGTACATGTACTTTGTAAGCAAAGAGGGCCTTTGCATAGCACAAAGTAACCCCCACAATGAGGATTTAGATGAAGACTATTTGACTTTTACGTGCTTTGAGATCAATGAATTATGAAAAATATTTTATTATTTGCTGTTTTTTTAATACTACTTTCCTGTCAGAAGAAGCAAGAAAATGCGGAAGATTATGCTTTTTGGCAATCTCTGCCATTTTCCTTAGAACAAGCGGAAGACATGGTTGTCATGTTAATTCCTACTGATGGTTGTTCCGGCTGTGTAAATACTGCTATTGATTTTGTCAATCAAAATATCGCAGCATTTGATAATTTGTATTGTGTTGTAAGTGCCAGCAGTGAGAAGGACGCAG
>JBGSXH010000507.1:0-2182 GCA_041751515.1 Cyclobacteriaceae bacterium
ACTATTCAGTTAGCTGAGGCATATTTGCTCACCCGCGTCAATAGAGCTATTGGTGAAGCCGAGCGTTTTAATTCCCTTTTTGAAGCTTACATTAAAGCACCAGAAGTAACTAAGCAACGTATTTATCTTGAAACGATGGAACGTGTTTTACCTAAAATTGGAAACAAAATCATTGTCGATGAAAAAGGGAATAACGTATTACCATTGCTAAATATAGACAAAGCAAAGACAGTTATTCCATAACATTTCAAAAGAAAAGCATCCATTTTCACAAGGAAATCTAATAAAGTAATCGGTTAAAAACATTAAATACAAATGAGACCTTCAAGCATAATCATACTAATCGTTGCCTTTTTGGTAACAATCGCTCTTTTCAATACCATTTATATTTTGGATGAAACTGAACAGGCTATCGTCACCCAATTTGGTAGACCTGTTGGGGAACCCCGTACCGAACCGGGTCTTAATTTCAAAGTTCCTTTTCTTCACAAAGTCCAGTATTTTGACAAGCGTTATTTGGAATGGGATGGTGAAAGAAACCAAGTTCCAACAAAAGACAAGAAGTTTATTTTCGTGGATACCTATGCACGATGGGAAATTACCAACCCGCTTCAGTTTTTTATCCGTCTAAGAGATGAGCGTTCTGCTCAATCCAGATTGGATGATATTCTGGATGGCGAAACTAGGAATGCAATTGCCAGTCACGAATTGTTAGATATAGTTCGCTCTACCAATCGTGAACCAGAAGTGACAGAGGATTTTATGGAAGAAATCGAAATTCTTCAAGATATCTCAGTAGGTAGGGATAATATTGAAAAAATAGTACTGGAAAAAGCTAATCAGAGAACATTGGATCTAGGTGTAAGGATTCTCGATTTCCGGTTTAAGCGTATGAATTATGTGGATGAAGTAAGAGATCGGGTTTACGACCGGATGATTTCTGAAAGAAACAGGATTGCGGATCAATTTAGGTCAGAAGGCCAGGGAGAGGCACTGATAATAGAGGGTAATAAAGAGCGCGATTTGGCCAAAATACAGTCTGAGGCATTTAAAACAGCAGAAGAAATAAAAGGTAGGGCGGATGCCGAAGCGACTGATATCTACGCAGCAGCCTATAACCGTAACCGACAGTCAGTAGATCTATACAAGTTTTTGAGAACAATGGAAAGTTTTGAAAAAGCTATGGATGAAAATACAAGCTTGATTCTTTCCTCAGATAGTGAGTTTTTCCGGTATCTAAATAAATTGAATTAAGGTATAAAGGCCGCTAAAATCTAGCGGTCTTTTTTTAAACAATTAAAGAGTTTTTAGCTTCTCACATTACATGAGATTTTCCATATCCACACAAGTTGCGCAAGATTATCTAACGGTAAAAAAAGGCTTCGACGAAACTTTGTTTAAGCGTTTAAGTCCTCCGTTTCCTCCTGTTAAATTATTGAGATTTGATGGATCCGAAAAAGGTGATTTTGTATCAATTGAGCTTAATTTTCTCATTTTTCGCCAAGTGTGGACAAGTCAGATTACTGCAGACCATACCGACCATAGAGAATTTTACTTTATAGATGAAGGCATACAATTACCATTTTTTTTGGGCAAATGGCAACACAAACACCGCATAATCAAAAGTGGGGAACAAAGTATTATCCGTGACGAAATTCAATATAAAGCAAGGTTTTCTTGGTTGAGTCCCTTGTTGTTTCCTGCTCTTTATCTACAATTTCTTTATAGAAAGCCGATTTACAAAAGGATATTTGCTATTAAATAATTTTTAAGTTGTCACAGTCTGTGATTTGACAATCACCATACAACACAAGAGAATGACTTGAGATACCCGAACGCAATTCTCTACCCATTGTTTCTTTGATTGCATTGAGGCGTTCGTCCGAAAACTCTCTAATTTTGCGACATTGATTGCATACATGATGATCGTGATGCTTATAAGTAAGAGCTTGTTCGTACAGTGCAACCTTATCCTTGAATTGATGCTTTACAGCTAATCCGCATTCTACCAAAAGGTCAAGCGTGTTGTAAATAGTTGCTCGACTGATGGTGTAGCCTTTATTTCTCATCAACAAAAAAAGTCCCTCAACATCAATGTGTTCGTCCTGTGGAAGTGCATAAAGCTCATCGATCACCGAAAACCTTTCCGGGGTTTTTCTACTTCCTTGTCGGATTAGAAAAT
>JBGSXH010000508.1:0-2449 GCA_041751515.1 Cyclobacteriaceae bacterium
GTGGTTCTTACTTTACCACTTTTGGTGGGTTTGTCAAGTTCTACTTTAAATATGGTGTTTGGTTTCTGTATACATTTCCCCACTGTTTCAAGTGTTCTGTCGTGATGGTGGTCACATATGGAATTTAAAGCGTTTCCATGCAATAATTCAGAATCACCATATATCCATCCATACTCTTTTTCAAACTTGTGGTTCCAGTAGGTGTGTTTTCCTTGCAGGTCTGTCTTGACCACATAAACTGTCTGATTATTGACCAGGTTTTTCAAGGCACGCTCACTTTCAATGAGTTCCTGTTCCATTTGCTTACGCATGGTGATATCACGGGCAATGCCTTCAATGGCAATCAGCTCTTTTTTGTAGTTGTAAATGGGTGAAATGGATTGCTCCGTCCAACGAATTGAACCATCTTTCTTGATCCATTTTAGCTCCAGTGATGTTTTACCCATTGCCAAATCTTTTAAGAAGTTATTGAGCTTTTGTGCATCATCCGGGTGTATGATCTTAAAGCCCAGATCCGGGTCTGCATAATGTTCCTCTGGTGTGTACCCGGTTATTTCTACGGCAGCCGGACTTACATAGGTAAAGCATCTTTCTGGCTTTAACTCATATCGATAGATCAAGTCGGAGGCGTTTTCTGCTATTCTTCTAAATCTGCCTTCACTTTCTAGTAAACGCTTGGTATAATTGACCCGATCCGTTACGTCAATTACAGTGGAGATATAGAGTCCCTTCTTAGGTAAAAATCTACTGGTAGCATCAATATATCGCGTGGTTTTCCCTTTTCTGGTGATCGGTACTTCTACCCATTTCATTCGTTTTGGATCGCCACTGCTGATGTCGTCCAGTACTATTTGCTTGATCTTTTCCCTAAATTCTTCATCTTCATATGCTTTTCCCCAGAAAACATCCGGAAAAGATAGTTCCTTTTTACTTGTTCCATAGAGTTTACCAAACAGGTCATTCATGTACACAAAATCAATAGTCGGTATCACCGAATTAACTGACACCCCAATTGGAAGGGAATCGATAATGGATTGGGTGAAGTCTTTTTCTTCTTCCAGTTTCTCATAAGCCAATTGCCTTTCGGTTATATTCTGTGCTGTTCCATATAGTCGAATGATCTTGCCTTTTCTGTCTTTCTCCGTATAACCAAACTCTTCAATTTTTCTTTTTTCACCTTTTGGGGTGGTGATGCCGTATATAACATGAAAAGGCTTGCCTGTTATCTGTGTGTTTTTGCTGACCTGTTCCACTCTTTCTCTGTCTTCCTCATCGACCAAATAGAGAAAGGAGGTATGTGTTTCCAAAAAAGTGGCTTTATCCACATCAAATACAGCATACAAAGCATCCGACCAGGTAAGTTTATTTTGGAGAAAGTCAAAATTCCAATTGCCAATCTTATTGAGCAACTGTGCTTCATTCATCAGCCTTTCGTTCAGTTCCAGCTGTTCTTTTGCTTGCTTTACTTCCGTGATATCTTTTAAGCAGCCCAACAACAAATTTTCCTTTCCGTTCTTCACTTTGCTCAGGGTCAACTCAATATAGATACTTTCCCCTGTTTTGCGATTCCAAAAGCTTTCTTTTGTTTTTCCGCTTTTAAGATCTACTTCATTCCACAATTTCTTGAATTTTTTCAAATCGGAGTACGCTGCATCTAATTCATACACTGACATGTTGGTTAGTTCATTTCTCGTATAACCAAATAAAGTAGCAGCAGCATGATTTACGAAACGAAGAATTCCGTTTCCATCACAGATGAAAAATGCTACCGAAGCATTTACCATCACAGACTGAATAGCCTCAGGACTTAATATATTAGAAATACTGTCCTGGACAAGTTGTTGCTTGGTCATGATCAACTTGGTTTGGATATAAATGATTTTTAAAAATGTACCCGGTGTTACTTAACCGTTACATAGAATTATATAATACCAATGTACGCTAAAGGTGGTTAAAAGCAAAGTATGTCAATTATTTTATTTGATCTATCCTTTTGCATGAAAAAAGGAGATTTACCGCCAAGCTCGTTAAGAATCGCAGACATTGCAGAGAAAGGATAAAAATAGAGCTTTACTAGTTGCATCCATAAATTGGGTAATTTTCACTTAACTGATAAAAGTATTTCCGATCACTTCATCCTTTTAAAATTTCCACTGTTGATGTCGTCCAGAACTATTTGCATGATTTTCTCCCTAAATTCTTCATCTTCTAATACGCTTCCCAAACAGTGTCCGAATCAGCTATTGCTTTTTAGTTATGGCCTAATATTTACCAACAGGTACCTCATGTCCAAAAAATCCACAGTAGGCTGCAAATAATTTACAGAGACAATGAGAAGGGATTTGATAATGGCCTATGTGAAGTTCTCTTCTTTAAGTTTCTCATCAGCCAGATGCCTTTCGGTAACATTCTGAGCTGTACCATATAATCCAATGATTTTGCCATTTCC
>JBGSXH010000509.1:0-2845 GCA_041751515.1 Cyclobacteriaceae bacterium
GTTCGCTATGATCATGGCAACGCCTTGCTTTAGCAAACTGCCACACGAACCTGCTGGATCCCAACTGATGCAGTTTGTATCTTCTGGCGGGATAGACAAAGAGCGTCTTGCTATTGAAGCCATTGGCTACTTAGGCACACCTGACTGGAGTTTCGAGCTAATTAACAAGGTTAAAAATAACGATGGCTATGACTGGGAAAAATTATCACCTTATCTGTTTGCAACTTTTTTCAGAATAGCTGTCAAAGCCACATCACAGGATGCATTTAGTAATGCCTTTTATTACATCAAAACATTTTATAAACGTGCAGAATCAGAAAAATTCAGACGGCTATGGACCAAACAGTGGTATAGGATGGAAATTATATTCAGCAATTTCAAGCCCGTGGCTGCGGATATCATTATGTCAGACTGGCTTAAGCATGAGGATTCTTTTTTTAGAGAATTAGGTCTTAAAGCACTCGGCTGGATGCGTTTAAATAGGGCTGTTAAAGTGATTAAAAAAATTGCCCTTAGCGGAAAAGAAACAGAAGGGATTATAAGGCAATGTGCTGATTCGCTGTCAATAATTGATAGCGTTGATAGTGCAAATGCTCTAAAAGCCATTTACGACGTAACTGAGAAAGCAAGTGAGCTGTATAGTCATATAGCCTTGCATATGGCCATGGCTTTGGGTCGACTTTCAAACAGGGGAATCATCGAACAGATTTACCCGATCTAATGGCGCAGGGTCAGGAAACGGAAGCACATACGCTTTATAATCTGGGTCTTCTGGGGTTTGATGAAATTATTTGGATGGAAGGGATCACTTCTGACAGTTATATTGTTAGAGCATCGGTGGCACCAGTGTATGCCCGACGGCTAGGACCTGCCGCTATACCCAAACTTTTACAAATGGACAGGGAGGCTTCCCATGAGCTAGAAAAAGTACTTATCCTCTCAGCCTTGGTGGTAGCCGGCCATACGTCCATAAAGGAGGAATTTTTGGCTGCTGTTTATAAGATTAACAATGATACCTGTTTTAGAATGTTAAGAATTACTTGGAAGCGAGAAATTGTATTTGCTTTACACCTTGTAGAAAAAGCCCATTTTGAAATTTGGGAAAAAATGGCGGGGGTGAAAATGCAGCAGTTATTGCATGAAATAACAGAAATTGAAAACAGCCTGAAAGAGCAAAAAGAAATTGTAATGAACCATAATGCTAGTGTAGCCCCACCGGTTAAAATAGTCCAATCTGACAAGGAAATTTTTATAAGCTATAGCTGGGGCGGTGAAAGCGAAAAAATAGTAGAAACAGTTTGTGGAAAATTTGCAGATATGGAACTCAACATTATCCGTGATAAGATTGCGCTTGGGTATAAAGGGAATATCAAAGAATTTATGGAGCGCCTCGGTCGGGGTAAATTTGTTATCGTAATCATCAGCGATAAATACCTTAAGTCGGAAAACTGCATGTTTGAAATGCTTCAACTGAAAAACAGAGGTGATTTTTATAAGCGCATTTTCCCTATCGTACTTGATGATGCTGCCATTTATAAGGAGCAAAAACGGTTGGATTATATTATCTACTGGGATAAGGAAATAAAAAAGTTAAATAAAAAACATAAGGAACTTAATGACTTTGCTAACACACATCTGGCTGTAGAAAAGTTAGGCCAATACCGAGATATTCGAAGGATCATTGACGAAATAACAGATATGTTCAGAGGCATGAATACACTCACGCCAGTTATGCACCATAATGATGATTTTTCTGAGTTGATCAATGCAATAAACAATGCTATGAAGCAAGATGGTCGTACATAATAATGTAGATTGCCTATTTGTACTGCAGATCTCAATAATAATGTTAATCAACATTATTATAAACTAATTTCACAAACATTCAAGAGAATAGGTGCTAGAAAATTTTAAATCTATTCAATAACACCAATATAATTAGGGTTTCGGAACACAGACCTCCGTAAAATCATTTTCAGCTAGTTTTCAAGTTGGGAATTATAGATAGTCAGTAATTCCTGAATCACATTTATGACAAGATCCACTTTTACTTTGATATAAACATGTTTCGCATTGTCATTCAAGTATTCCCTGAAGGGTTCCTTGTGGTATTTTTTGAGCTTGGCCTTTCCAGAAAAGAATTTCAGTTCAGTTGATAAAATTCAATCTACGCTTTCAGACGCGAATATCTGGATTTCAGATATGATTCGTTCCTGCGATAGGGAAAATGAAGGTGTGACTAAGGATGAACGACTACAAAACATAGAGTTGAATACAGCTCAAATTGAACAGGGAATCAAAAACTCAAAAATAGATACTATTTTTTTCACGAGTGGGTTAAGTAAAATTAATGCTGCCAAACTTTTCTGCAAGGCCTTCTCCATAAAACCTCTCAACTATATAACAGGTTTTACCAATTTATAAAAGTAATTGACAAACAATCTAAACTTTGGTTTCTTCATAAGTAAACCTATCTTTATATAAGTCATATTCAAGGTAATAAAAATTATTTATCGTTGTTACTCATTTCCCCAATTCTGACAAATTCAGATAGCTGTGAAAAAATCCCAACGTTTGCGTTTTGTCGACTTTTCCCTTAGTGCATGGAGAGAGGGATCGTACCTCCAGGTCATTGCGCATTCCACACCTGCCGGAGGAATGCGTCATCCAGTTGCAGTGAAAATAGGCGTGTTTTCCAAAGACGAGTATCGCCTCCCCATTAATGCGTCGCTCGCAGAGGGAGCGGAGCTTGGGCGCCAGCTAGCTAAGTTACTTTTGCCTAATAATGTGTGGCAACTGCTCGTAGAAAGTCTGAGTATTATCGCCCCGCAGTTGGACTTAGGAC
>JBGSXH010000510.1:0-3566 GCA_041751515.1 Cyclobacteriaceae bacterium
ATTTCCTTTCACCATTCTATATATTTTAGCAAGCGAATTATATATGGCACACATTGAAGTGATCGAGTACGAACAGGCAGAAGGGAAGCTAAAAGAGATTTACGATAACCTGTTAGTCAAGCGTGGAAAGCTGGCAGAGGTGCATAAAATTCAGAGTCTTAATCCTGCAACTATTTTGCATCATATGGAGCTCTATATGTCAATTATGTATGCACGCTCACCCTTGAGCAGGGCACAGCGCGAAATGATGGCTGTAGTGGTATCTGCAGCCAACAACTGCCACTATTGTCAGGTCCATCATAAGCAGGCACTACTACACTACTGGAAAAGCGAAAAGAAGGTAAACCAGTTGACTATCGACTTCACCCGCCTTAACCTAAGCGGTACCGACTTAGCGTTATGCGAACTGGCATACTCACTGACTAAGACACCGGATGGTAGTAGCGTTGACCATACTATTAAAAAGTTAAAGTCGATAGGGTTGGAAGACAGAGCTATCCTGGATGCGAACCTTGTAATCGCCTACTTTAATTTCGTGAATAGGATGGTACTTGGGCTTGGTGTTGAACTGGAAGGTGCAAGGGGGGAAGGTTATCATTACTGACTAATGCTATTAGTTAGTAATTTTGTAAATTTCCCGACAAATGAAGCAGGCAAACCCTCGTAACTTGGAAAAAAATAATTATCCTATTAACTATGCTTTTCTGCCGCCAAAAGACAAGCAAGCTATGGGAGATAAGAATGCCAGTATGGCGCTGATCCCGGCTGACTTCTTAATCGGCGAGAAAGTTGTGATGTAATTAGCATACTATTGCAATCTTCTTAATAACCATATCTCTTTGTAGAAAATTAGTGATTTTGGGGAAGAGAAGAAGAAATTTTATTTGGTACTATTTTTTATGATTTACTAATAATCCAATGAAGGTACTGGGTTTTACCGTTTATTTAGGGCTCATGTGCACGACATGGAAATCATCTGATATCTCAAAAATTAGTATATTGAAAGATATTTGAGTGAATGTGCCGCAATATAGTTTTGAGCTAAAGGTGTCAAATAATAATGGAGAATCGTAGATATGCTAGATCAAACTAAGTTATGGTACCTTGAAAATTTTGGAATGCTTAAGGCGCTTTCAAAAGAAGAAAAGGAGAAACTGGATGGCATGGCAGCGATGAGGCATGTGCCACGTAAGCAGGTGCTTTATTTTCCCAATGATAGTGCTGACAACATCTATTTGCTGAAAGTCGGGAGGGTAAAAATTTCTCGAATATCACCTAAGGGAAAAGAGATTATACTAACAATTCTAGGGCCCGGTGAGGTTTTTGGAGAGCTGGGTATCACTGGCCAGCAGGAGCGTGAAGAGTTTGCTGAAGTAACTGAGAATGCCATAATTTGCATGATCGATATCAAGGACTTGCAAAACATGATGAAAGATAACCCTAAGTTCAACATGGAAATTCTTAAGTTCATTGGTTTTCGCTTAAAGAGAGTACAGAGCCGCCTGGAATCGCTTATTTTTAAAAATGCCGAGCAACGTATCCGTTCACTGATCAAAGAGCTTGGCGAGGATCATGGTCGTATTATTGCCGGAGATGATAACCAGCGGGAAGTAAAGTTGGGGCTTACCCATGAAGATATTGCCAAGCTTACAGCTACCAGCCGACAAACAGTCACTACACAGTTGAATGAGCTGGAAAAAAGCGGCCTAATAAAGTACGACCGAAAACGTATTTATATAAAAGATTTTGCTCAACTTTAATTTATGTGTTTTCCTGAGAAAACAAAAAGGTATAGTTAGAGAGCTTTTCCTGTTTACAGAGCAATTCAAAAAATGAAAGCAGCTTTCCATTGTTCTTGAAGCCCCCCGACTGGTAGTATACTTTACGACTCACAAAGTAGCCTTGACTAAGTCGGAACCAAAACAACCCCTTACAGTAAATAGTAGCCTGTTTTAAAAAGCTTGTCCACCATCGGTAGCGTAAACTAATTAATCCTCCGAATGCATACCCTTTAGTAACAATGAAAGGAATTTTTTGTAGCATTTGCGCAGAAAGATTGACGCCTTGTTTAAGGATTACAAGCACATCTGCAGTTGCCTCAAAAGCACCCACTTCTGCCATAAGAAAATAAGCGCTGGTATGAAGCTGAAATGAGCGTAATTTCGGCTCATTGCTCAATACGATAGGAAGCTCCCGAATGTGTTTGCCAACAAGGATGAGCTCGTGAACTTCCACTATATTTGCCATGGCTAATAATTGCTGCTGATAAGGGATAGAAAGTGGCCAATGGCGGATAAGTACCACCAAGCTTACAGAGGTAGAAGCGGTACAGTCTTGAGTTGTTACCTGCTTTTTCATCTTCATAAAGATAGTTGCGGAAATGTGAAGAGATTGTCAGCTTGCGGACATAAGCCCTTTCTGCGTCTTGATATCTTGTACTCTTAGAGAGAATAGCCGTATAAGAAGCCAGAGGTTGTCATCAAGTCAGTAACAAGCACTTGTGCATTGATGACTGGCGAGAACTATTTTCAAATTTATAATCGTGCGGGTCCGCACGCAATCAATTTAAACTACTATGGAAAATACAAGATTCAAGACGAATCTGTCTCCTGTAACACTAGAAAAGGCTGATGATAATCAAAAGCCTCAGCTGGAAAAAGCTTTTAAAGAGATGGGAATGATACCCAATATGTATACCAATATGGTCAATTCTCCTGGGTTAATGGAGACATATGCTATTGGCTACGATCGATTTAGAAAAAATAGTGGCTTTAGCCCTGCAGAGCAGGAAGTTGTGTTCGTTACCATCAGTGTTCTGAATGGCTGTGAATATTGTACAGCCGCCCACAGTTTCATTGCTGATAAAATGTCAAAGGTACCAACTGAAGTAACCGACGCTATCCGTAACGGTGAGGAAATAGCAGATACCAAACTCAGAGCCCTTTCAGAATTCACTAAGGTGATGTTTGAAAGCCGAGGAAGTCCCAGCCGACAAGAAGCACAGGCATTTTTAGAGGCAGGGTTTCAGGAAAAACAAATTCTAGAGATTATTCTGGTATTGGCTGTGAAGACGTTAAGCAATTATGCTAATCATATTTTCCAAACATCTCTTGATGATGCATTTAGCAGTAGAAAATGGAATAAAGAAGAAGCTTTGGCAAAATAAAACAAAGGAGTAGAGCATTATTAGACTGTATGTCTGTTTGGAGTCTCATCCTTTAATGAATAGATAGGAAGGTATATAAGGACTGGAAATCCATTTATATACCTTCTTCTTTTAATCTGAAAGTAAAAGATAAGTGGGAGCGGGGTGAAAAAGTATATTTTCAACCTTACCATAAATCTGGAAAGTTTTCGGAAACAATGTCTAAGCCTTGCTTATTTAAACTATACCATATGGCCTAAATCAGAAGCCCACGAAGAATAACTGTACATTGGGAATTTTAAAGTGGTAGCTGATATCTTCGCCTTTATGGGGGCGAATAAGTTGATAATTTCTTCTGCAGAAGGCCCTACCAAGGTGGGCGCCCAAAATGGTGACGTTTTCCTTATCAATGAATACCTTG
>JBGSXH010000511.1:0-1795 GCA_041751515.1 Cyclobacteriaceae bacterium
AACACTTATGCGACGTGTGTTGGGCGAAAAAGCGCCGGCACCCACCAATGCCAGCGGACAAATGGACATGTTCGGCCAAAAAAGCGAAGAACTCGTTACCGAAAGCATCGCAGAGGCGCAGCAGGAGGCTATTCCTGCCATTATGGGCAATATCGAGAACACACCGCATTTTTATCATTTGATCGATAGCGCCGACTCCCGTCAGTCATTATTAAGTTATCTGCTCAAGCAAAATGAAGTTTGCTTCGATACCGAGACTACCAGTGTGAATGCCTATGAGGCCGACCTGGTAGGTTTGGCGTTTAGTTATGTGGCTGGCGAAGCCTATTATGTGCCCATGCCTTCAGACCCTGCGAAAGCCAAGGCCGTTATACAGGAGTTTCTTCCTTTCTTTCAATCCGAAGAAATCCTGAAAATCGGGCAGAACTTAAAGTATGATGTCCTGGTACTCAAGAAATATGACATTGAGGTGAAAGGTAAAATCTTCGATACCATGATCGCCCACTACCTACTAGAACCCGATACACGGCACAACATGGACTTTCTTGCCGAGCAATACCTGAATTATCACCCTGTATCTATAGAAACACTCATCGGGAAAAAGGGCAAAAATCAGGGGAATATGCAGGAAGTACCAATAGAGAAAGTGAAGGAGTATGCCGCTGAAGATGCTGATATTACCTTACAGCTAAAATATGTTTTTGCCGAAGCTTTGAAAGAACAGGGACTGGAAAAATTGTATGATGAAGTGGAAGCCCCGCTCATAGAAGTGCTTGCGCAAATTGAATATGATGGCGTTAAGGTCGATACCGATACGTTGGCCCAGCTTTCTGAGGAATTGGAGTTGGACAGCCGCAGTCTGGAAAAGGAAATTTATGCCACGGCAGGAGAGTCGTTCAATATAGCCTCTCCAAAACAGCTGGGCGATATTTTATTCAACAAACTTAAGTTGATCGACAAGCCGAAAAAAACCAAGTCGGGCCAGTACGCTACAGGCGAAGAGATTTTATCCCGACTGGCCAATGAGCATGATATTGCCCGGCAGATCCTGGACTTTCGGGAGCTACAAAAGCTCAAATCCACTTATGTTGATGCATTACCTTCACTAATTTCCCGTACGGATGGCCGTATTCATACCAGCTATAACCAGGCAGTTGCAGCGACAGGTCGGCTAAGCTCTACGAATCCGAACCTGCAGAACATCCCCATTCGTACTGCCAAAGGAAGAGCCATTCGCAAGGCTTTTGTGCCCCGCAGTGAACAATACACCATTTTAGCGGCAGATTACTCACAAATTGAACTGCGCATTATGGCGGCTTTTGCCAAAGATGAAAGCATGATCGCCGCTTTCCGCGAAGGCAGAGACATTCACGCCACCACTGCCAGCAAAGTTTTTAAAGTTGGTCTGGAAGAAGTGACTGATGAAATGAGAAGAAAAGCCAAAACCGCCAATTTTGGGATTATTTATGGCATTTCCGCTTTTGGTTTGTCTCAAAGGCTCAATATTCCCCGTAAGGAGGCCGGCGACATTATTGAAGCCTATTTTCAGGAATTTCCTGCAGTAAAGCAATACATGGATGATGTGATTCAACAAGCCCGAGAAAAAGAATATGTGGAAACGCTCATGGGCCGGCGCCGCTATCTGCGCGATATCAACAGCCGCAATGCCACGCTAAGAGGTTTTGCTGAACGAAATGCGATTAATGCTCCTATTCAGGGCAGCGCTGCAGATATCATCAAACTAGCGATGATCAAAATTCAGCAATGGATGCAAGCGGAAGGCCTGCAAAGCAGA
>JBGSXH010000512.1:0-5861 GCA_041751515.1 Cyclobacteriaceae bacterium
AATGGTCATGTTAAGAGTACCGGACTTTCTGATTATCTCAGAGAGCAAGGCGTCATCAATGTCTATATTGCTGGCCTGGCCTGTGACTATTGCGTGAAATTTACCGTATTAGATGCATTAAAGGAAAACTTTAATACGATATTGATAAGTGACGCTACAAGAGCGGTAAATATGCAGAAAGGTGATGATGAAAAAGCAATTGCTGCCATGCAGAAAGCAGGTGCTGTCATCAGGTTCAGCGCCGAAGTGATTGAAAAGCTTACGGGAAATTAAATCCATAAATCGAATTGATTTTATAGTATTATGCTTTTAAAAATATATCAGGTTGATGCTTTTAGTCAGAAACCATTTGAAGGAAACCCGGCGGCAGTTTGTTTGCTGAGTGAAGTGATTGCTGATGATATCATGCAAAAAGTAGCGCAGGAAATGAATCTCTCCGAGACGGCATTTATTTACCCGAAGGAGAAAAATAGCTACAGACTCAGATGGTTTACCCCGAGTGCGGAAGTGAAACTATGTGGTCACGCTACATTATCAGCAGCGCATATCTTATTCGAAAAAAGTATAGCAACTAGCGAGGTTTTGTTCGAAACTTTAAGCGGACAGCTTGGTGTACACAAACAGTCAGCAGGCTTGTACAGCATGGCATTTCCGAAGTTGGCCATCACTCCACGACCGGAATTGAAGGAGCAGGTAGCTCATATCATCCAATGTGATATATCGGCAATCTATACAACGGAAGTTGACATTATTGCTGTGTTAAATACGCAGCAAAGTGTTGATAATTTGCAGTTTAATATCAGTGATTTAAAGCAAATAAACATGCAGGGTCTAATCGTTACCGCACCTGCAGATGATGTGGAATTAGATTTTGTGTCCCGATATTTTGCCCCCAATGTAGGGGTAGATGAAGACCCGGTTACCGGTAGCACGCATTGTGGGCTGGCGACTTACTGGCAACAGCAGCTCAGCAAAAATATGCTCAAAGCAAGACAGATTTCCTACAGACCAGGCGACCTGGGACTGGAGGTCATGGATGATCGTGTTAATATATCCGGGAATGCAATCACTGTGATGGAGGGTACGCTTTATATCTAAAACCTATATGAAATAGAAAAAAGGGGAGGCTAGGCAAAATATCCCCTTTTTCTATACAAGTGTTGTGTCTATGCTATTTATCCTATTCTGGCGATCAAATCAGCAGCCCTGTTGGAATAGCCTGCTTCATTATCGTACCAGCCCACTACCTTTACCAGCGTGCCATTGGCAGAAGTGAGCTCTGAGTCAAATATGCAGGAATGGGGATTGCCAATGATGTCTATAGAGACAATCGGGTCTGTATTGTATTCAAGAATGCCTTTCATACTGCCTTCAGCAGCTTCCTTCATCACAGCATTGATGGCATCTCTGCTAGCCTCCTTCTTTACAACTACTGTAAGATCTGTCAGTGAACCATTAGGTATAGGGACGCGCATCGCGATACCGTCAAGCTTACCTTTCAGGTGAGGCAATACGAGGCCAACAGCTTTGGCTGCACCTGTGGAAGTAGGGACTATGGAATATGCGGCAGCACGAGCTCTGCGCAAGTCTTTGTGCGGGGCATCCTGCAGGTTCTGGT
Organism: Cyclobacteriaceae bacterium; assembly: GCA_041751515.1. Lineage (GTDB taxonomy): Bacteria > Bacteroidota > Bacteroidia > Cytophagales > Cyclobacteriaceae > JBGSXH01. The sequence continues at coordinate 1,619 of JBGSXH010000512.1, forward strand.
CGGCAGTATAAGCATGGACGGTGCTGATATAGCCCTTCTCTATGCCGAAATTGTCGTCAAGTAATTTCGCCATTGGTGCCAGGCAGTTGGTGGTGCAGGAAGCATTGGAAATGATTTTATCATCATCCTTCAATTCATCGTCATTAACACCCAGCACAATTGTTCTGATATCGCCTTTAGCAGGAGCGGAGATCACTACCTTTTTTGCTCCGGCAGTCAAATGCCCTCCGGCACTTTCAGCATCAACAAACCTTCCTGTCGATTCAAGTACTACATCAACATTGAGTGCTTTCCAGGGTAAATTCTTTGGCTCTTTTTCAGCAGTAATTTTAATGGTGTTCCCGTTAACCGTGATGCTATCATCATCAGCAGTAACGGTACCGGGGAATTTGCCGTGTACAGAATCGTATTTCAGTAGGTGTGCCAGGGTTTTTGTATCCGTCAGGTCATTAATGGCCACAACTTCTACATTTGCTTTATTGAGTAAAGTTTTAAATGTCAGACGGCCGATGCGCCCGAAACCATTGATGGCAACTCTGATTGTAGACATTCTCTAGGGTTTTGTGGTGTGTTAAAATTATCGACCGCTAAATTACGATGCAGTTTATCTAAAAACAATAAATTTTAATTAGTGTGGCAAATAGTCAATAACGAAAGTAATATGCATTTCGGGCTAATGAATAAAGGTTTTTGAACGCAAACTGTAAAAATGCTATTATGCTTATTGAATAAAAAAGACAAAATTTTAGGGTATAGCTTTGCAAATAAAAATGACACGGCTATATTTGCATCACAATTCAGGGGAAAAGCTTCCTGAAGCTTTAAATAGCAATTTGGTCCGTTCGTCTAGGGGTTAGGACGCCAGGTTTTCATCCTGGTAACAGGGGTTCGATTCCCCTACGGACTACTTTAAAGCCTTGCAGTGTTTCATTGCATGGCTTTTTTTATGCCCATTTTTTCAGTCATCTTTCCTACACATCATATTAGATGCAGCAGCGTCCTGCAGAAAGCGCTATGACTGAGGTTCCTGACATTTTTAGCGGTTGTTACGGGTTTAGCGGTTTATAATGCACTTATGTACTATGTATTAGGGATCAGTGACGCTAGATTTTCGGGCGAAAGTAGTCTGTTTTAAGATTTTTGATATGAAAACGGCATAAATAACAAAAGGAGCAGTGTTTACTGCCCCTTTTGTTAAAGTTAATTGTCTTAATGTGCCTATAAAATATTGGAAATTAATGTATTATGTGTGGTCAGTATTTGGCAAAGTAGCAAGGAATTCTCCTCTCAAGCAAAAGATGACAAGTGGCCTTTATGCACAGAAAAATACATCTAATATTGATCTTCAGCCCTCGCCAATTTTTTTAATTAAACTCCTTAATCGCCTCGCTTAAATCATATACCGGAGTTGATTCAATTTTGGACAATAATATACTCGTACCAGCAGCAGACCGATAGCCGCCGGCACAATGCACCACCACAGGTTTTGAAGTATCGATCTGTTCTAAATTTTCTCTGAGTTCATGCAAGGGGAGGTTCAAACTGTCCTCAAACTTAGGCTGATTTTTATGCTCATCTTTGGTTCGAATATCTATAATAGTGTAATTGTCAGGATGTTGCTTAAAATCTTTCAAGTCGAACTTGAATCCTTTTTCATCCATTCCAGCCGGGTCTACCACAGTGCCGGCTATGTTTAGTTCATAGCCTATTTTTGCTGCTTTGGCCAAAAGCTCATCCAGTACAGCATCATTGTCCGCCACCAGATAGAATTTTTCTTCGGGGTCAATAATAGAGCCCAGCCATGTTTCAAATTTTCCACCGTTCATCAGGTTGATGGCTCCGGGTATATGCCCCTTGGCAAATTTTTCCTGACTTCTGGCATCAATGATCAAACTGTTTTCAGGTAGTGTGCTTCCTTTCTCAAGTCGTTCAACTTCGTTGAGTGAAGCTGCATAAGCAGGGGCCCCATCTTTATTCAAACTAACATTGTAACCAAAGTACTTAGGGATATAAGGCTGTCCTTCTAGCAGGGTGTCCATAAAATCTTCTTTGCTTACATCTCCAAAGGCCCAGTTGGTTTTCCTTTGTTCGCCGATCGTACTTTCTTTTTTATCGCTTAAATTTTTGCCACAAAGACTGCCGGCCCCATGAGCCGGAAATACTTTAATGTGATCTGCCAGCGGTTTCAGTTTTTCCTGCACCGTATCGTACATCATGGCGGCCAGCTCTTTTCGCTGTGCTTTTAAATTGCCGGCTTTTTCCCGAAGGTCTGGTCGGCCGACATCGCCTATGAAAAGTGTATCTCCGGAAAAAAGTGCATGTTGTTTATCTTCCGCATCATATAATAAAATACTGATACTATCGGGCGAGTGGCCAGGAGTGTGGATAGCTTCAAATTTCAGTTTACCCAGGCGCAGCTGCATTCCTTCGTCAAAAGCAGTGTGCGGGTATTCTGCCCCCACCTGTCCACTGACATAAATGGTGGCATCGGTTTGCTGATGAATCTCCATGTGCGAACTCACAAAATCTGCGTGTGGGTGGGTTTCAAAAACTGCAGTAATTGCTGCATCATGTGCTTTGGCAAAATCAAGGTATGGCTGAGGGTTTCTGGCCGGATCTACCACAGCCACTTTGCCTTCACTCAATATCGCATATGAGGCATGGGCAAGCCCTTCGTCATAGAATTGTTTAATTTCCATAGTTTCTGTTTTTTTACTTATGCTAATGTACGGAGACATTTAAAAAAAGATAGTGATATTGGTCACAGAACGATGGTATACTTATAAATTGGCACAAATGAATGATAACTTAATGTTAAAAATAGTTGATCGGTAACATCTGTCACAAAAGAACATGAACAAGCTGGCTACATTTGTGAAAAATTATAGGTTATGGACATATTATTGATTTTTGGCTATCTCTCTTCCATCATTATAGGAATATCCTTAGGGCTTATTGGTGGCGGAGGCAGCATTCTAACAGTGCCAGCGCTGGTGTACCTGTTGGGTATCAACCCTGTACTGGCCACAGCATATTCTTTGTTCATTGTAGGGCTGAGCAGTTTGTTCGGAGCCTATAATGCCCATGCCAAAGGACTGGTCCAGTTGAAAACAGCAGTTATCTTCGGCATCCCCTCCATCGTGGCGGTATATATCACCCGGAAATTTATTGTGCCGGCCATTCCTGAAAATTTATTTCAGGTAGGGGACCTGTTGTTTACGCGCGATGTATTGCTCATGGTCTTATTTGCACTGCTGATGATCTTTGCCTCTTACTCTATGATCAGAAAAAAAAGTGATGATAAGGAAGAGGATAGTGAGCTCAAGCAATCATTTAATTATGTTGCAATTTTAATAGAAGGATTAATTGTAGGCATGCTAACGGGCTTAGTAGGGGCAGGTGGTGGATTTTTGATCATACCAGCCCTGGTAATATTTTCGAAACTGCCTATGAAACTTGCTGTCGGTACCTCTCTATTGATTATCGCAGCCAAATCTCTGTTAGGTTTCCTCGGTGATATCGGCCACTATGACATTGATTGGGTGTTCCTGGCCAGTTTCTCCACGTTTGCCATAGCTGGTATATTTATTGGTGGCTGGCTTTCAACCTATATAGCAGGAGAAAAACTAAAGCCAGCTTTTGGCTGGTTTGTCCTGGTGATGGGCATTTATATACTGATAAAGGAGGTATGGCTATTGTAGGTAGCATTATTGAATGTGACAATGGTCACTAGCTTACTCAATCCTTACTCTTATCTTTGTGCGAATTTTAGTCTATTTTATTAAATATTAAACATGAACCTTATTCAATTTATAAGCCAACCATGGGCATGGTATGTTTCAGGTCCACTTATTGCGTTGGTGATGGGCATCCTGCTTTTTTTTGGTAAATCTTTTGGCTTTTCCTCAAACCTGCGCACACTTTGTGCAGCCTGTGGTGCCGATAGAAAAAGTGATTTCTTCGATTTTGACTGGAAAGCACAAAAGTGGAATTTATTATTTGCTTTAGGCGCCGTGCTCGGTGGTGTTTTGTCAGAGTATGTGCTGGTTAGTGAGGCTGCAGTAGCTATTTCTTCTGCCACAATCAATGACATTGAAGCCCTGGGCATTCGCTACGATAAAGAAATTTTACCTTTGGCTTTATTCAACTGGGAAACCCTTTTCTCACTAAAAGGCATCATTATTTTTGTAGGAGGCGGCTTTTTGGTAGGTTTCGGCGCAAGGTATGCCGGTGGCTGTACTTC
>JBGSXH010000513.1:0-3401 GCA_041751515.1 Cyclobacteriaceae bacterium
TGGGCGTGCGAGCAAGCACTCTGTTCTTACGCTCCGGATCTTTGTTGAGTGCTTTGGCAGACATGTCTGTAGCAATAAAGCCAGGTGCAACGCAATTCACCCGTATCCCTAATGGTGATAAATCCACTGCCATGGCCCGCGTCATGCCCTCAACACCGGTTTTGGCTGCCGAATATGCAATTACTTTAGGAATACCATATTGCGCTGCCATAGAACTAATGTTAATGATACTCCCTTTTTCCTGGGGAATCATCACCTTGGCTACTTCACGTGTCAGGGCAAAAACGGCTGTCAGATTAGTAGTAATAATCTGCTGAAAATCTTCATCGGTAACCTCTATCAGTGGCTTTTTCATATTAATACCGGCATTATTGACCAGAATATCAATTTGGCCAAATTGCTTTTTTATGTCCTCTACCATACCGGGTATCCCTTTCAAATTGGTCAGATCGAAGGCAATGGTGCTGCAGTACTCTCCTAATGCCGCTTTGGCATTGGCTAGTTTTTCTTCATTTCTGCCGATGATGATAGTATGAATTTTTTCTTTAGTAAATTTTTCCGCAACAGCATATCCTAGTCCCGATGCTCCTCCTGTTACAATTGCTGTAATTTTTTTGGTCATGAATGAAATGATTTGTAATTCAATTTTTAAATTTTTATATGCCAGGGACAAACTTTGGGTCCATGCTCATATAGTATTCCAGGCTTTTATCAGGCTTCTCCAGTCCTTCAGGAAGCGGTCTGTCTGCATGCTGCTGAAAATATAATACACAGGCATTTCGCCACCATTTTGCTTCTTTTTCCTGGATTTTAAGGAATTGCTGTATATGATCGAATCTTTCCTCATCCACATAAGCTTCCAGTTTATCCCATTCTTTGCGCATATGACCTACGGCTTCAGCGCCATCATAATAACGGTGTACAAGCTCCTCCCACAAGGTATTACCGCTTTCCATCGGATGGTCCCAGTTGACATGGTGAAACCATAATAAATACTTTTCGGGAATCTGGTCAATATCGCCCCATTTATCTTCTATTGGGGTATGGTACTGTCCGAGGGCATCGGATCCCTCAGCTGTACGGTCGAAGCCAATGCCATCTTCTCCAGCCTGATGGTAGTAAACAGAAGTCCAGTCGTCGCGGTGTTTGTCTTTGATCCACGGGCCCGGACCGTAATGGTGAGACCATGCCATTATATGGTGCAGTCCCAGGGGTGTCATATAATTGACAATCGTTTCATGGGATTGCAGCATGAGTTCGCTGGCAGTTTCGACAAAAGCATCTTCAGTGCTGAAAGTCATTTTCAGCCATTCATCGGCGATTTCCTCAGAGTTTAGCTCATGGTTCCAGGCCAGTCGGCCATAAGCATACCAGTTAGATTGCGCAAAGTGATGTCCGGTCCAGTTGCGGTCGGAGCCAATATTGGCAACACCGGCAATGGCTGAAATTGGATGGCCATCCAGGCTGCCATCAACTACTTTTGCGACCGTGGAGCCTTCGCCTTGGGCATAGGTATCGGTATCCAGCACTTCTTTGTACATAGGGGACAGATACGCCAAATGGGTATCATGGCCCAAATATTCCTGGGTAAGTTGAAATTCCATCATCAAAGGTGAATTGGGCATGGCGCCAAACATCGGGTGAAATGGCTCTCGGGGCTGGAAGTCGATGGCACCATTCTTTACTTGAACGATGACATTATCATTGAATTTACCATCTAAAGGCACAAATTCATTATAGGCTTGCTTAGCCCTGTCATCAGGTGTTTCTTCGCTGTACACAAAAGCGCGCCACATGATGATACCCTCATGCGGTGCCACAGCTTCTGCCAACATATTGGCACCTTCTGCCTGTGTTCTTTTATAGTTATGCGGACCGGGTTGCCCTTCTGAATCAGCCTTGACCAGAAAGCCCCCGAAATCCGGTATCTTTTCGTAAATTTCATCAGTTTTTGCTTTCCACCATTCCCGGACTTCTTCATTCAGAGGATCTGCTGTTTCTAATCCACCAATTTCTATTGGTGCACTAAAACGGGCAGTAAGGTATATTTTCAGGCCATAGGGCCGAAAAGCATCGGCCATGGCGGCCACTTTTTCTATATACTCTTCAGTTAACACGAGCGCATTGGCATTGACATTGGTGAGGACAGTACCGTTAATGCCTATGGAAGCATTGGCACGCGCATAGTCTATATATTGCTGGTCGATATAATTAGGCAGACGGTGCCAGTTCCAGATAGAAAAACCCGAATAGCCGCGCTCCACGGTGCGGTCAAGATTGTCCCAGTGGTTTAATATTCTGCGTTGAATTTTTGGGCTACTGGAAATTTCCAGATTTTCAAACGATTCGTTCGTTTGCAGGATACGCAACAAATGGAATGTGCCGTACAATAAACCGATGTCTGTATTGGCAGCTATGATAAGGTGTTGAACCCCTCCGGCATCATGCCGCTGAATGAGATATCCTTCTTCCCCCATTTCTTCCAGTGCCAGATTTAGCCCTGCAATGAAAGGCGCATTTGCCGGTGTACCTATGATCAGGCTAGCTTCATTGGCATCGCTGTCACTAAAAGTGGGCGATTCACCTAGTAGTCCGCCCAGGCCTTTACTGAGTTCTTTACGGATAATACTCATTGTAGGAGAGTCCCCGCTAAGGTTGATGTCATCAATAAGCACCTTGTAATTGTTGCGAACTTCTTCGTTTTCGATCAGCTTATATTGCAACCAAAGATCATAGCCTGAGTTGGCAAACGTCTGAAAGCTAATTGCAAAGCTAAGCAACAGGTAAGCAAAAATATATGGGAAGCTTTTGGTGATAATCCTCATGATTTATCCGGTTTAAAGGTGTTCAGTTGCATTTACCTGCCAGAGGCGGATGAACTGTTCTTTTCTAAAATTTTATTTTTTAATGAAGAGGCCCTGATAATCAGATCAGATCGTAACGTAATGGTATTGGTGGAATTGATATCTGCCAATCCATCGAGGTGATTGATAAGATTACGTGCAGCTACTTCCCCCATCTCATAACCGGGATAGTCGATGGTGGTCAGGTTCGGTTCAATGACCCTGGAGATGGGATCATTATTAAAGCCCACTACCGCGATGTCATCCGGAATAGAGATGCCCGCCTGCTTAAAGGCCTTAATGCAACTGACCGCACAGGTATCATTGGAAACAAACAAACCGTCCGGCAACGATTTCATTTTTAGCATTTGTTCAACGGCTTCGGAGCCTGCTTCCTCACTTAACTTATTGATGATGATATGCGAATCACGGAAAGGGATGTCATGGTCCATCAAAGCATATTTATAGCCCTTGAGGCGATCTTTGTAGACATTGCGTTGCAGGCTACCTGTTAAATGGAAAATATCTTTGCAGCCTTGTTCTATTAAATGTTTGGTT
>JBGSXH010000514.1:0-4127 GCA_041751515.1 Cyclobacteriaceae bacterium
CGAAAGAACCCAGGGTAAACCTACCCCCTTCAATGAACACCATTCCAGGAGGTTCCGCTTGTCCACGAAAATCATCTACCTGGAAGCCACCATCTTCATTGTATGATATCCCTGTAGTTTTACTACTTGGGCCGGGATTCACGCTTGTAGGCTTGGTGTCCTTACAGGCGGTGAGTAAGGCCACTCCGCATAAAGCGAACGAAAAACCTTTAGCAAATCTCACAACTTTGTTCATAATCTAATATTATTTAAAAAAACCTATAATTGTCTTCATGCAATTAATCTATCGCACACTCAAATTTTGATAATGCTAAATTGATGGATTAGAATATAAAGTTAAAGCAATTACAATCTAAAAAGCCATTAATGTAAGATAAAAGCGTAAAATACAGTTAAATAGAGACGCTTGAATCAACTACCATTTGAGCACTATTCCACTCAACTCAGTCACTTGATATGATGAAACAATAAAAAGTAACTGCCTGTATACTAATATTTTCAATAAACGCTTAAATAAATATATTTATTAACTCGTTGTGCTACGATTTATTGTCTTTGACCTTGGCTATTCAGCTTGGGCGCCTGACCTTACTGCAATATCTGGTTTAAAATTGCTTTCCCCTCCTTCACAGAGCCAACTTCCTCTACAGTTAAAATAAGTCTTTTCTTATAATCCTTCATTTTGCAGCGTTTCGAATGTTTCTGAATGAATTGCAAAACTTTACCAAACGTTTCAGATTTATAATACGCTTCGTTTTGTGCATCGACAAAATATCCTTTTAAGATGTCATTTTTAAGTGTAAGTTTTTCAAAACCACATTGTTCTGCTAGCCATCGCAACCTGACGGTATCTACTAGTGCAATAACGGGTTCAGGCAATGGACCAAAGCGATCGCGAATATCAGAGGTAAAAGCCGTTAGTTTTTCTTCGTTTTTGATATTATCCAGCTTATTATAGAGACTTAACCGTTCAGATATATTATTCACATAGTCTTCTGGAATTAGTATTTCCATGTCAGTTTCTATATTACAATCCTGTACAAGGGTAACAGTAGCTGCTGAAAGTTCTTTTTCAAAAAGTGACCGGAATTCGGTTTGCTTAAGTTCCTGAATGGTTTCATCGAGAATCTTATGGTACATCTCAAATCCCAGATCGGAGATAAAACCGCTTTGTTCACCGCCCAACAAATTGCCAGCTCCCCGAATATCAAGATCACGCATGGCCACTTTAAATCCATCGCCAAGATCGGAAAATTCTTCCAGCGTGCTTAATCTTTTCCGTGCATCGGAGCTTAGCCCAATTGTCGGCGGTGTAAGCAAATAGCAGAATGCCTTCTTATTGGAACGCCCTACTCTTCCACGCATTTGATGTAAGTCACTCAGACCAAACATATGAGCGCGATTGATGATAATGGTATTAGCGTTGGGAATATCCAGACCAGATTCGATGATATTAGTGGATATTAATATATCATATTCACCTTCAATAAACTTCACCATCACCTTTTCCAGTTTCGAACCATCCATTTGCCCATGTGCAACACCTATTCGGGCATCTGGCAGGAGATTGAGTATAATATTGGCAATTTGCTCAATATCTCCCACCCGGTTGTGGACAAAGAATACCTGTCCACCCCGACGTAGTTCAAAGGCCAGGGCATCACGGATTAATACCTCATCAAATGTATGTAGCTCTGTCGTCACAGGCTGCCTGTTGGGCGGTGGCGTTGCGATAATGCTTAAATCCCGAGCTCCCATAAGACTAAAATGCAGTGTTCTTGGTATAGGCGTGGCAGTTAAGGTAAGCGAGTCGACATTTACCCGCATTTCCTTCAGCTTCTCTTTTACTTTCACCCCAAACTTTTGTTCCTCATCGATGACCATCAGGCCAAGGTCTTTGAACTTTACATCTTTATTTACAATTCGGTGTGTGCCAATGAGAATATCTGTCTTTCCCTCTTCCACACTTTTTAAAATTGCTTTAATATCCTTTGTTGATTTAAAGCGATTGATATAGGCAACGGTTACCGGAAAATCCGACAAACGGGCGGTAAAAGTATGAAAATGTTGCATTGCCAATATGGTTGTCGGCACCAGCACTGCTACTTGTTTTCCCTCGTTTACGGCTTTAAAAGCTGCTCTTATGGCTACTTCTGTTTTTCCGAAACCAACATCACCACAAACCAACCTGTCCATTGGATGCTGCAGTTCCATGTCTTTCTTTACATCTTCTGTGGCTGTTGCCTGGTCGGGAGTGTCCTCATACATAAAGGAAGATTCCAGCTCTGCCTGCATGAAATCGTCTTTTTTGAAAGCATAGCCCGCCGCTGCTTTCCTTTTGGCATATAGGTTTATCAGGTCTTTGGCGATGTCCTGCACCTTCTTTTTAACGCGCTTCTTTTTATTGTCCCATTCTTGAGAGCCAAGTTTACTTATTGCAGGTGGCGCGCCTTCTTTACCGGAGTATTTTGATATTTTATGTAGCGAATGCAAACTTACATAGAGCAGGTCATCATCACGATAAATGAGACGAAGTGCTTCCTGCTCATTACCGTTAACATTCATTCTTTCCAGGCCCACAAAGCGGCCTACACCATAATCTACATGCACGACGTAGTCGCCGGGTTGCAGTTGGCGGAGCTCTTTTAAAGTAAGTGCCTTGGACTTCGAGTGCTGGGTTTTTGTTTTATAACGATGAAACCGTTCAAAAAGCTGATGATCTGTATAGCAAGCAATTTTCTGCTGTTTATCCACAAAACCTTGCCTCAAACCGATATTTAAGGGTTGAAAACTGATGTTAGGACTAAGTTCCTCGTATATTTTTGCAAGCCTGTCCAATTGCGGTGCAGACTCAGCAACAATTAAGTTGATGATGCCCTGGCTTTGGTTGTCCAGGAGATTTTCTCCTAGAAGTTCAAAATTTTTATTGAAACTTGGTTGTACTTCAGCTTCAAATTGAAAGGTTACATCATTAACGCCGTGAAATCTATTGCCAAACTGAATATTGGCATATTGCCGTATACTAGCTGCAAACGAAGCTCCTGTTTCAAAAAGTGCTTCCGGTTTTAATGCAATCTGAATGTCACCACTGTTGGCAATGATCTGATCGAAGCTGGCTGCAGCTTTTTCAAAGTATTGATCGAGCGTATCGAGGGTATGTTGTTTATCTTTAAACCAGACTTTACTATGTTTAGGCACAAAATCCAGGAAGGATTGCCTGGTTTCCTGTAGTAACTTGGTTTGTATGTTGGGAATAATATTGACGCGTTTAATAGCATCTTTGGACAGCTGAGTGGCTGGATCAAAGTTTCGAATACTTTCTATTTCATCGCCAAAGAGCTCAATCCTGAAAGGGAGTTCGCTGGCATAGGAGTAAACATCAATAATGCCACCTCTAACGGCAAACTGGCCAGCTTCATAAACAAAATCAGTCTTGTCGAAATCGTAAGTAATGAGCAGTTCAGTTAGGAATTCTGTATCGAGTTTGTCACCAACACTGGCAGAAAAAGTATTAGCAGCCAGCGACTTTTTATTGATGACTTTCTCAGTTAATGCTTCCGGATAACTGACAATCAGTTCGCCTTGCACGTCTTTGTGATTAATTCTGTTCAGAATCTCAGCGCGCATCAAAATATTAGCGTTCTCCGTTTCGTCGAACTGATAGGGTCTCTTGTATGAAGTGGGGAAAAATAAAACCTCTTTTTTGTCTCCTAATAAATTTTGTAGGTCATTAAAGAAATATGCCGCCTCTTCTTTATCGTGTAAAATAAATAAATGACTTTGATGGTTGATCCCATAAATTGCTGCAGCAATAACAGCGTCCAGACTTCCGAAAAGCCCTTTTAACGCAATATTTATATTTACGTTTGGCTTTATTTTTTCCGCAATTGTTTTAATTATACCATCCTCGCGATATAATTTAAGAAAATCTTTAACCTTCAATACCTTTCCCCGTTAAAATTAAAGTGCAAATTTAATCAAATTCAGAATAACATTTCTGCGAACAAAATATTTTATAGCTATCTTTGATTCATGATCTATTGTCAGTGATATCGCAGCAATTAAATTTGACTATCATGATAACCTGATGATAATTTTTATGTTATCAATATATCGAAAAGTGAAAA
>JBGSXH010000515.1:0-2308 GCA_041751515.1 Cyclobacteriaceae bacterium
CTTTTGTTCTTTTTATTTCATCTTCAGTAAAGTCTTTTGTGTCAATGTATGGATGCCCGGTAATCCACTCTGCTCTGTATTTGGAATTCAGCTTTTCTAGTTCAACCTTTTCATCTTCAGTTAAAGACTCAAGTCGTGACAGATCTTTTGCTCTTTGAATTCCTGCAATTGACGAAGCTTCTTTCCAACCTTCAGCTACTTTCCAACCATTATTTTGAATTTTATCTTCTAAATAAGACTCTAAAGAAGGAACACTATCTAATTTTTCAATAAGATTATTAAGTCTTCCTCCACCCATAAAATTAGCCTGCCAAACCCCTGGAACAGATAGTGCTTTTTTATAAGGAGTGGAATGAATATCATAATGATCTATTTCAAACTCTACTTTTTCACTAGAGGCTTTGGTTCGTCTAAAAATAAGATGTTGAATAACTTCTCCCTTTGGCTTTTTCCTTTCCGCAAACACAGCAACAACTGGAGGTTTTGCACTTGAACTACTACCAATAAAAAGTTTTGTTCTTAAGGGTGTGAAATCAAATATTGCTTTGAAATAATGCTCTTCTAATAAATATTTTCTAAAGCTATGAACCTTGGTATTATACAGAACTGGTCCTGATGGCAATATCAAACAGCTAGTACCTCCTTCTTTTAGCAGCTTAAATGATTGCTCTAAAAACAAAAGAGCAATTTGTTTTTGGGGAACCTCTGGACGATCCGTATTCTCATTTTTTGAAGAAGTATTCACAATATCAGCCCATTTTGTAAACCTTTCTTCAAAAGGTGGATTACCAATAACAAGATCAAAGTCTTTGACTAATTTCTCTTCATGCACTGATTTGAAAAAATCGCCACTAAAAAGATTTCGGTCAATTAAATTATCAAAATGAACATTTTTCCAAATCTCCTTTGGTGAGAGGGCATCCAAAAGAGCTAATCCTAAACTAAAAAAGGTAAGTGTAACAGCTTCCTCTTCCAGATCACAACCATATATATTTTCCCTAAGAAGCTTTTTTAGTTCTTCAATATTATCCTTGGTGGGCTTGGCCCAATTATTTCTAACTCGCCACCATTGAATTATTCTTTTAAAAGCTCCTACAAGAAAAATTCCAGAGCCGCAAGCGGGGTCCAAGACTTTGAATTGCTCCTTTGGATTATTCAAAGACATGCAACGGTCTATCAGGAATTGTACAAGATAAGGAGGTGTATAAACAACACCTTTTTTCTTATTGCCATCCTCATCAGCTAAAAAGTCTTCGTAAATATGACTGATTAGCTCAATGGGCAAATAGTTGAACTGGTACAGCCTCCACAAAGACATTTGCCCTAAACCATGTTTTGAGGAAGATAAAATAGATGCATCTCCTTTAACAAAGTGTTGAAATACAACTAGATCAACTTCCCTTAAGCTCGATAATTCATTATCATTGATATCAAAAATTTGCCCGTTGAAATGCTCCTTACTTGAAAGATCATTTAACATATTCGCAAATGTGTCGGCATCTTTCAGTACGCCTACAAGTGTAGGGTTTTCAGGGTTATAATTTTTATAAAAATGTTCTGGATTTAATGCCCCTTTGCCACTATTATCTTTTCGTTCTTCCAAATATTTTATGAGGATGAGCATCATTAATATCCTCTTCACCAACTTTGCTCTTTCATAACCAACTTGCTCAATAATATGGGCTTTGGCATTTTTAAGTTGAGTCAATAATTGCTCATAAGCACTTTGACCATACTTTAAGTTTTTGTTTACTTCTGATTCCCAAAACAATCCTGAATCGAATTGCTTTGCATGATATTGCCTTATTTTTTCCTGGACATCACTTAACAAATCAATAGTGTCATGTGCTTTTGTAATAAACTCAGCATTTCCATGATTCCATTTTGGCATTAAACCACAGTTATAAACAAGTATTTGTGAGGCTTTGAAAATAAAACAATATGGTACGATTCCTGCATTCCATAAACGATGATGTATTTCAGCATCTTTGTTTTCATCGGAATTTAGTTCGGGAAGATCGTAAATGTAAACTTGCGGTCTGGGCGGGAGAGTATTGTCGCTAAAACATCGAAAATAGACTGCTTTTGCATCAAAGCTATCAGCTTGCTCTAGTGCTAAACGTATATATTCATCCTTTTCTTTTTCCTTTTTAGAAACCCATTTTAAACCTTGGGAAGTCGCCATCCCCAATTGTGTTATGGCTTCTGCTAAAGATATGTTGCGGCTAGTGCTCATTAATCATTTTTATTCTGAACCAATTACTCCTGAACATCCTTGCCAATGCTTCTGATACTGACATTTCGAAAG
>JBGSXH010000516.1:0-3319 GCA_041751515.1 Cyclobacteriaceae bacterium
TGCAATGCCGGCAAATTGCCCATCTTGCTCAAATATGATGTCGCTAAACTCTACCCTAAACGAGGATTTTTCAAGATTCTGAACTGCCCTTGCAATCACATCCGGATGGGTAAACCTGGCGGGTGCGATGATGTAAATGGTATCTCCCGGATTGAGAAATGATGGTCTAAGCATAAATTGAGCAAAAAAAAGGCTTCCTCTGGAAAGGAAGCCATTAATAAATATTAATTCAAAAATCTATTGTTGATCGTCTGCTGGCGGCTCTACACCTAATTTAGTCAACACCTTATCTGAAATATTGTCATCGTCGTTGGCAGCAAAAAGCAAGATGGGTGCACCATTACCAGCATCTGAGCTGAATACATGCGTATAGCCATTTTCTTTCGCCACTTCGTCGATCGTTCTCTGAATTTTGTCGTAAGCAGGTTGAAATAACTGAACTTGCTTTTTCTGCAGTGAACCTTCTGCTTCGCGCTGAAACTTTTGCAGGTTACTTTGCATAGTTTGTAATTCTTGCTGACGCTCTACTCTTGCCTCTTCAGCCATTGTAGCAGCGCTCTTTTGAAATTCGTTAGCTTTAGTTTCTAATTCCTGGTACTTGGACTGCATCTGGTTAGAAAGTTGTTTTTCGTACTCCTTGTACTGAGAGTCAAGCTCTTTAGCTTCAGGAAGCAGGCTGAGGATATAATCTACATTAGTATAGCCTATTTTAACATTTTGCGCGTTTGCGCTGAAACCAAATAGCACGAGGCCAAGTAGTGCAATAAATAATTTACCTCTCATAGTTACAGTATTCATTTTATGGGTTAATAAATTCTTACTCTTCAATTGTGTCATTACTATCTCCTAATCCTAATTCTTCAAGAACAAAATCGGTATAATCATGTACAGGGTCAGTATATAACATGACTAAATCACCGGACTTATCAAACATGATCTGGATTCTGTTATTTTTGGATACTTTCTCTACCGCTTCAAAAACATCATCCTGCACAGGCTTTATAAGCTCCTGTTGCTTCAGGAAAAATAAACCATCCATGCCGAAAACCTTCTTCTGATGGACTTTTAAAGCTTTTTCCTTCTCCTGAATTACCTTTAGTCTTTCCTGTTTCATCTCGGCAGTTAATAGAACCTCTTCAGCTTTCAATTCTGAATAGAGTTTATCTATTTCCCGCTGCTCACTGAGTATTTCTTCCTGCCAATCCTGACTTAACTTATCAATTTCTGCCTTAGCTTCTTTATAAGCTGACATTTGGCTCATGATATACTTGCTATCTATGTAACCAAATTTCTGGCCAAAAACCTCTGCTACCGTAAAAAAAACAAAAAGAAAACAAATTATGCCTCTCATACATTATCGAATCTGCTGACCAATGGTAAAGTGGAACTGCGCTCCATTCACACCAGGTCTTCCCGGAATCTCGTCAAAGCCATATGCCCAGTCAATACCGATAAGTCCGAAAGCAGGCATAAATATCCTCGCTCCAACTCCCGCCGACCTGTTTATGTTAAACGGATTAAACTCTGCGTAATTGTTCCAGGTATTACCAGCTTCAGCAAAAGTATGTACATAAATCGTGGCTGCCGGCTTCAGTGAAATCGGATAACGTAATTCCATTACCAGTTTATTAAAGGCAATACCTCCACTAATAGCCTCTGCTCCTTCTCCCTCAGTAGGATCAATCGAATTATCATCATATCCTCTAAGTCCAATAATATCTCTACCAATCATAAACATCATACCACCCTGCGCTGCCAATCCGGCACCACCCATGGTAAATCTTTCAAATGGACCTACTCCAACAGCACTTCCATAAGAGCCTAGAAAACCAAAATGTGCCCGGGTTTCCAAAACAAGATCTCCTGCTATTTGCATGTAAAACTTGGAGTCAAACATCCACTTATGGTATTCCAGAAAATTATATTTTTCAGAGTTTGGTGCCGATTCATAATCCAGATTATTAAAAGCAGAATAAGGCGGAGTAAGGTTCAAGCTTAAACTTACCTGCGAGCCATTTCTGGGATACATAGGATTGCTAATACTGGACCTTGACACAGTAGTATTAAAAGTAAAGTTGTTGGCAGTACCCTGGTCAAATCCAAAGCTTGAGAATCCCTGGAAATTATTCAGGCCATATACCATAAAGGACAAAGAATTACTTATTGAGAAGTAATCATCTGGCCATCGTACTCTTCTTCCCAATGAAACTGTTGCACCAGAAACCGTTAGATCTCCAAGTACCGGCAAGTCTGGCTGACTCCAATCCAACTGTCTTTGTACAGAATGAGAAAGATTGATGCTGAATGAATTTGGCTTTTTCCCGCCAAGCCATGGCTCAGAGAAAGTTGCAGAATAGCTCTGGAAGTTTCTACCACTGGCCTGCATTCTGAGTGCTAGTTTTTGTCCGTCCCCTGAAGGAACTGGTCGCCACATGCTTGGCGTCAGGGCATTTTTTGCAGAGAAGTTATTAAAGACAAGCCCGAGTGTACCAACAAAACCGAAGATACCACCCCAACCCCCTGAAAGTTCAATCTGGTCACTGGGTCGCTCAACTACATTCCAGTCAATATCTACAGTACCGTCGGCCGGATTGGGCATTGGTTGCGGCACGATTTGTTCTGCATCGAAATAACCTAACTGTCCTAGCTCCTGCTGCGTCCGGATGATGTCTTGACGACTAAATTTCTGTCCTGGTATAGTTCTGAGCTCACGCATGACCACGTGGTCATTAGTTTTGTCATTACCTTTTACTCTCACATTTCTGATGGTGGCCTGCTGTCCTTCAGAAATCCTCATCTCAATGTCTATAGAATCTCCTACAACCCTCACCTCAACTGGCTGAATATTGAAGAAAAGATAGCCATTATCCATATACAATGAGCTAATGTCTGGTCCGGTAGGATTGTACTCAAGTCTTTTATTTAATTTATCAAGATCATAAGTATCGCCAGTTTCAATATTCAATACGCTGGCCAGTACCTTATTGTCATGGACATAATTACCTGTCCACTCAATATTTCTAAAATAGTATTTTCTACCTTCGCTGATTTCGATGTCTACTTCCAGTAACTGGCTTTCGTTCTGATAGACAGAGTCGCGAACTATTTCTGCATCCCGATAACCCTGGGCATTGTAAAAAGCGATGATGGCATTTTTATCATCTTCATAGTCTTTCTTAATAAATTTAGAACTGTTAAAGAAGTTGAGCTTTACATGCCTGTTGAGATAGGTTAAGGCGTCTTCTTTGCCGACTTCCCGTGTCTCTGTCAAAAACTCCTTCACATGACGTGGTCGGGTACTGAAGATGCGTGCAAACAC
>JBGSXH010000517.1:0-2031 GCA_041751515.1 Cyclobacteriaceae bacterium
GAGAAAAAGATAGAAGAGCTGATAGAGCAAGCGAAAAACGAGCAGTACTACGAAGATATCAACGATCAGATCTACGCACTAAAAGAAAGAGTAAAGCACAATAAAGAAGCTGATCTACAGAACTTCCGAAAAGAAATCAGCTATATGCTGAAGGAGGAAATCGTTAGCAGGTACTATTTGCAGGAAGGAATCATCCGTTCATCATTTTCGCATGATCCAGATATCGCCCAGGCATTAAAAGTGTTGAAAGATTCTCAAACTTACCAGGAAACGCTCGCACTGAAATAATGGATTACATTTACTTAGCCATCGCAGGAATTGCCGGTGGCTTTTTTGGTGGGCTCCTCGGAATAGGGGGAGGCATTATTTATATACTCATATTGCCGGTAGCATTGCGTCATGTCGGGGTCCCGGATGAAGAGCTCATAAAATATGTCATCGCCAATTCCATTTTCGCAACTTTTTTCTCCGCCCTCTCCAGCAATATCGCTGAAATTAAAAGCAAAAGATTTTATAAGAATGAAGTGATGGTAGTCAGTCTGCTAGGCAGTATCTCATCATTGTTCATTCTGAATTTCGTAGTGTACAAACCCTGGTACTCTGTGAAAGCTTTTAATATTGTCGTGGTGGTGCTAATGGTTTTTATCCTGATTACCTTAGTCTACAATGCCAATCCTAATAATAAATTTGTTCGTGAAGTTCCGTTCAGCAAGAGAAAACTTGGATTGGCCGGCGTTTCCGGTGGGGTGGTGGCAGCATTAAGTGGGCTTGGAGGCGGTACGGTCATTGTGCCCATTCTCAACTCGGCATTGAACATGAACATCAAAAAAGCTAAAAGCATATCGCAGGGCTTTATTTTGGTTACTTCACTGTTCATTACCCTTTTTAATTTGCTCGAGACTCCTAATTTAAGCTTTGACTATTTCAATATTGGTTATGTTGTTTTTCCTGTGACTGCTCCACTGATCCTGGGCGTCATGCTCACCAGTCCTTTTGGTGTAAATATGTCACGAAATTTGCCTGCCTATGTGATAAGCTATATTTTTGCAGGCTTCATTCTATTGGTGATGATCAGCAAATTATTTGAAATATTTTATTAGCATACATCAATAATTGTAGAATAGCGGATGCCTGAAGGTGATAGCGCTGCAATTAAAGTTAATTGCTTGTGGGTTAAAATGTCAGCAAGTCAAACGCGAAAATCAAATGGCCTTTATTTTAAGTATAGAAACGGCAACTACAGTATGTAGCGTCGCCCTTCACGAAAATGGGAAGCTGATGGCGAGTAAATCTTTACATCTGGCGCAGTCGCACAGTGGCCTGCTGATCGTTTTAATAGAACAGATAATGCAGCAGTGCAATGTGTCCGTCATGCAACTCGATGCAGTGGGCATCTCCGAGGGGCCCGGCTCTTATACAGGCCTGCGCATCGGTACTTCAACTGCGAAAGGCATATGTTTCGCCGCCGATGTTCCGTTGATTGCCATCAACACCCTTGAGGCCATGGCCAAACACATGCAGGCTTACAACGTCCAACAATACCATCTTTTCCCAATGCTCGATGCGCGCAGAATGGAAGTTTACGGTCTGCTTTGTGATCATGAACTAAAAGAGGTAGAAGCCGCACAACCCTTTATTGTTGACGAAAGTAGTTTTGATGCTTGGCTTTCTGAGCATCCTACTATATTTTTCGGAAATGGAGCCCGCAAATGCATTGAAGTATTACCGCACCAAAGCAATGTATATTTTGTTGATAACATTCATCCGGATGCTGCTGCCATAGGCCAACTAGCACTGGATAAATTTGAGCGTAAAGCCTTTGAAGATACAGCGTATTTTGAGCCATTTTATCTCAAGGACTATCGTGCAGGAAAACCCAAATCAATCTTAAAACATGTCACAACAGGAAAGCATCATTAACCGCGTAGCGCAAAGTACCCTAGTCGTTTTTAATCTGGAAGATTATTATCATCCTGGCGAGCGCCTCACTGTCGATATCGCTGAAGGGCTTTTTCAGGGTATGATTTTGCG
>JBGSXH010000518.1:0-3766 GCA_041751515.1 Cyclobacteriaceae bacterium
CAGCCTATCTACAGCAGCAATCTTCCTCATCAAATTCAATATGCAGCCTTAGGCCATCTGCACCGGTACCATAGCATAGATACATGTCCATGCCCGGTGGTGTATAGCAGCTCGCTGCTGGCCTACAGCTTTAGTGAAGCCAACCAACCCAAATACGTGATCGACATTACGGCAAAGCCGGGGGAAAGTGTTGAAATAAATCCTGTACAGCTATCTGCAGGTAGAAAGCTGGAGCGGCAAAGCTTTGAAAACATCGACGAAGCTATCATCTGGCTCACCGATAACCCGTACACATTTGTAGAATTGACCATCATCACGGAAAAAGCCATTGATGCAACCTCAAGGCGTGCTTTATACCAATCGCACGATGGCATAGTGAGCATTATACCCAAACTCAAAAACATGGCAACTGAAGCGCCGGAAGGCTTACAGTCGGAAGATCTCCAACAAGACATCAGCAAACTGTTTAAGCAGTATTATGAAAGCCGCAATAATGGTGTGACACCCAACGAAACAATGATGGCCCTTTTTGCAGAGGTAATCGGACAGCAGGAAGGAGAGCGCAGTGATTCCTAAACTTTTAAAAATCAAGGGGCTTTATGCCTATCGGGAAAGCCAGGAGGTAGATTTTGAAACGTTGATTTCCGGAGGGCTATTCGGCATATTCGGTGCCGTTGGCAGTGGCAAGTCTTCTATCCTGGAAGCAATCATGTTTGTATTGTATGGCGAAACGGGACGGCTAAAAAAGTCCGAAAAACCCCTCTACAATATGATGAACCTGCAATCACAAGAATTACTGATTGATTTCAGCTTTTATGCCGGCAAAAATCATCAGCAAGTGTACAGAGCATTTTACAGAGCGCAACGCAATAAGAAAGATTTCACAAAGGTAGAGCCAAAAGACCGGGCTTACTATATCTGGGAAGCCGATACCTGGCTCCCACTGCCAGATAAAGATGCGACAGACATCATAGGCATGTCATACCATCATTTCAAACAAACCATTATCATCCCTCAGGGCAAATTCAGGGATTTTGTAGAGTTGAGGGCTTCTGATCGCTCTGGTATGATGAAGGAGCTCTTCCAGCTCGAGCAATTTGATCTTTATGACAAAACTAGTCGGCTCTACAAAAAAAGCGATGCTGAACTTCATCATATTAGTGGTCAGTTAACTGCCTTTGAAGGATTGGATGAATCGGGTATTGAAGCACTTGAAGCAACATTACGACAGCATAAAACAGACTTAGATGCATTAAAAAAACAATGTGAAGCGAGTACAAAAGCATTGCAAAAACTGAATGCGCTTGCCACACTGCATCAGGAATATGTCGGTCTCAAAGCAGAAAAGGAAAGTCATTCGGCAAAAATAGATGCTATAAAAGCGCGCGAGGTAAGTCTGCAGCAATACCAGAAAGTAAACAGATATTTTAAAAATGACCTTGAACACTGGCAGGAATATCAGCACGAAATAAGAGAGCTCAATGTGCAGATACTTGCCAACAATAATACACTGCAGGCACTTAAGCCAGATTTAGAAAAGGCAATAAACGCCTATACCTTCGCCAAAGAGGAATATCTGAAAAAAGATGCCCGTCTTCAATTAATCGCAGATCTGGAAAACCTCTATAAACTGCTTAAAATCAACACAACACTATCAAACACTTCAAAAAATTTAGCAAAGCAGAAAAGCGTTGCTTCTGCTCAAAGTGAGAGATTAAAGGCCATTGTCAAAGAAAAAGACAGCCATAAACAGCAACTCATAGCGCTGGAAGCTTCCCTTCCCGATTTGGTGTCGCTTTCTCTTCAGGAAGCAAGATGGCAGCAAGCGGAAATGGAAAAAGAGAAAATAGCATTGCTGGCAAAACAGATTGAAGAGTATCACAAGGTGTTGGATGCCGGGAACAAACAGCTATCGGATATCAGTAATACCTATCAGCCATTTGAAGATTTTACGATTCTGAAAAAGGACATGGCTACTCAGCTAAGCCAAACTGAACAGGCCCTCCTGCACATGAGGGAGGAAAAAGAAAAATTAGCTGTGAAAGCTGCACTGCACCATTATGCCAGCCATTTGCATGACAATGAGCCCTGCCCCCTTTGTGGTGCTTTGGAGCATCCTGCGCTTTTGCAGGAAGAACATGCCGAGGAAAGTCTGTTAAAACAGCAAAATAAGCTTTTAGAACTGGAAGCGGCAGCACAGCAATTAAGGCAGAAAATTACTAAGACAGACCAACTGCTTTTATCTCAAAAACATCTGAAGGAAAAATTAGAGGATGCCAATACCACCTTAGCATCCCTTCACAAAAACTGGGAGAATATCGACAAGCTGCCAGATATCAGACAAATTCGGGAAGACATTGCCAGAGGAAAGAAAATGCAGCAGCAGATAGTCACCCTGAAGCAGCTGATTAATGAGCAGGAAAACTCATTGTTAGCAGATACCGAAAAGCTGGAGCTGGCCAATAGCGCGCAGCAAACGCTCACTTTGCAATACGAAAAACAGGAAGGCATTCGTCAGAATATTATAGAAACTATTAAAACAAAGACCCTGCTTGACAAGCTGGAGGAGAAATCTGCTGCATCCATTTTAGAGCGCATAGAAAAAGGGAAAGCATATGTGCAGACCTTGGAAGCAAACTTCAACAAAGCAGAAACTACCATAAATACGCTAAAGACTTCACAGACCAATGCGCTGGCAAACCAGGAAAGCCTTCAGGCAAACTTAGATAAAAGTCAGGCGCGAGAGCAAGCAATGCGCTCGAAACTCAGTACTTCACTTGCCACGCATGACTTTAGCTCCATCGAAGCCGTGTCTGAAATAATGCAGCAAAGCATCGATGAAAATAAAGAAGAGGCCTTTATTAGAAATTTTTATGATAAGCTCAACATCATCGAAGACCGATTGAAGACGCTATTGCAAGATGAAACATTACAGTCCTTTTCCCTGCAACAGCACAATGAAGCAAAAGAGGCAGAGCAAAAAGCCATGGCAAACCAGCGTGATTGCGAAAAAAATATTGCCATAGTGGAGAAGGAAGTGCAATCAATGACGAGCAGATTAAAGGCAATGAAAACGCTGCACAAGCAAAAAGAAGCACTCGAAAAACGGATGGAAGATTTGAAAAAATTGCTCAACCTCTTTAAAGGAAATGGTTTTGTCAACTACATTTCCAGCATCTTTCTTGAAGAACTTTGTCATACTGCAAACCGGCGTTTCACCAGGTTGAGCCAGAACAACCTCAGCATGGCTTTAGATGAAATCAATAATTTTATCGTAGCTGATCATCTGAACGGTGGTAAAAAACGTCTGCTAAAAACACTTTCCGGTGGACAGATTTTCCAGGCAGCTCTGTGTCTTGCTTTGGCCCTGGCAGAAAAGATCAAATCACTCAACCAGGCCGATCAAAGTTTTTTCTTTCTGGATGAAGGCTTTGGAGCACTAGACAGTACTTCTTTACGAGTTGTCTTTGAAACACTGAAATCTTTAAAACAGGAAAACCGCATCGTAGGCATTATTTCACATGTTGAATCGTTACAGCAGGAAATTGATATTTATGCACAAATAATACTAGAAAAGGAAAAAGGTAGTCAGGTGCAATACAGCTGGCACATATAGCTTCTCTTAAAATTAAGCTAAATTGCCTCTGATATTAAAAAATAATTATGAACGTAACTGCAGATAACAAGCTAAAAAAACTGGTGGTAGTGGGTGACCGCGTGCTGATAAAGCCCAAGAAGCAAAATGAAAAAACCCATAGCGGACTAT